>CAZYAH010000264.1:0-3605 GCA_964645595.1 uncultured Alicyclobacillaceae bacterium
AATGAGGCGCTGCTGACGCACCACCTGCTTAAGACCACCGAGGATCCGAAGATGCGCGCCTACTTGCTGAACCACCACCTGGAGACCATCCGCGGCACGCTGTTCCGGCAGACGATGTTTGCGGAGTTTGAGAAGCTGGCGCACGCGCACGCGGAACAAGGGGAGTCGCTGACGCCGGACTGGCTGTGCGAGACGTACTACGAGTTGAACCAGAAGTTCTTCGGCGCCGTTTGCACGGTAGATCGGGACATTGCCATGGAGTGGTCGAGGATCCCGCATTTCTACACGCCGTTCTACGTGTACAAGTACGCAACGGGAATTTCGGCTGCGACCGCACTGGCGCAGAAGATCCTCCAGGAAGGCGAGTCCGCTGTTCAGAAGTACATTGACTTTTTGAAGAGCGGATCTTCCGACTACCCGATTAACCTGCTGCGCAAGGCGGGCGTCGACATGGAATCGCCCGAACCGGTCCGCGCCACGCTGGCTCTGTTCTCGAACATGGTGGACGAACTGGCGGACCTGCTCGCGTAAGGGAAACGCGGAGCGCACCACGACCTGGCGGCGCCTAGCGGCGCCGCACAAGCCGGCACCAAAGGGGATTGTCCGTGCGAGTTGGGGCATTGCTGCGAAGTATCGTGATCTGGCTTTCTGTCTGCGTTTGCATTCTGAGTTTTGCCTATACGCTGTACCTGCGCGCTGTCGCGCACTCCGCGGTGCCGCTGTGGAACGAGGTCGCCATGACTTATGGCGGCGTGTTTTGCGTATTTCTGTTTTTTGACAACCTCGCGCACCGATCGGCAAAGAGGCGGCGCGAGCGGGGGACAGCGCCGGCGCGGCCGCGACCTGTTGTCTCCACAGCGCCGGGGCAGCGGGTGGCGGCAACTTCGGCGTCGACGTTGGCGGCCGGTCAGCTTCGCCTGCAGCGCGTGCGCAAAGATGAAGCGGGGCCGTTTCGCGCAATGGTGAGAAGCTGCTGTGAAGAAGTTTTCGCGTTGGACGGGAAGCGCCCTCACCTGGATGAGCACATGGAGGTGGTGGGCTTTCCGGTCCGCGACTGGCTGGAGGATGAAAACTGCCACCCATTTTACATTGTGTATCAGGACGAAGTGATTGGGTGCGCTGTGCTCCAGACCGCGAGTCGTGCAGCCGAACTTGTGCTCTTCTACGTGGAATCCTCGCGGCGCCGACGGCGGGGAGGCACGGTGGCGATGGAAAAACTGGTGGAATTCCTGAAAATGCTCGGGACCTGTGACGTGCTCCGTGCCGAGCTGTCGACTTCCAACATGCGCGGACAGCGGTTTTTCAGCGCGTGCGGCTTTCGGCGGGTGCAACCAGACGGCCCCGATTCCGGGACGGTGCGGATGGAGCTGTGCCTGACTGAGGGTGCCCAACCATGATTTGGCTGCGCCTGTCGATGATTTGTCGGCCGTTCTGGCAATTGTCCATCCTGCTGCTCTATTCCTTTGGGGTATCGCACTGGCAGCAGGCGAGCCTCGCAATCCTCGGTTCGCTCTACGTTGTCAGCAACGCATTGCTGTCGATGTTTGTCGATCACGAACGCTGGCACACCGTCCGGCGCTGGACGCTGTTGGTCGAGGCTGGCGCAACCATCCTGGCGTCCACCTTTATGGTCTGGAAGTGGCCACTCGGTCCGGTGAGCTTGCTCTTGCTGCCGACACTGGTCGCGTACGCCTGGCTGTTTTCGCGCGACGGCTGGCAGTGGGCAATCCTGCTCGCCACCGTGTGCACATACGTCGCCTCGGTGCGGTTGGCGATAGCAGAGGCGGAGCCGGCCAACCTCGCCGTCGCAGCCACGGTTCTTCCCGAGCTCTGCCTGGCATTGTACGGCGCGGTCATTCTCTTTGGCGTCATGTTGGCGTTTCTCCTCCAGTTGCAGAGAGCGGAGAGCCAGCGGCTGTACGTCGCCATGCAGCGCGTGGAGGAGCAGTCGAAGCAACTGGCCCGTATCAATGAACAGATGAACCATTACTCAGAGAAAATCTACGATTTGGCGACGGCTGAGGAACGCAACCGCATCGCTGGCGAAATCCACGATACGGTGGCGCACCGCCTGACCGCGTTGCTGGTGCAGCTGCAGGCAGCGCGCCGCATTATCGCGACGAAAGGCGACGTCGCTGCGGCGGTGAACAACCTCGAAGTATGCGAGGCGTTGGCCAGAGAATCGCTGGATGAAGTGCGCTACTCGGTTCGCGCCATCCGCAGGGATTCGGGCAACGAGGGAACGGAACTGTTGCGCCGCCTGACGGTCCACTACGCCTCCCTCACGGGAATGGAAATTGAGTTTCACATTGACGCGCTGGTTTCCCCATTGCCCGCCCAGGTGGTGGCCGTGTTGTACCGCGCCATGCAGGAAGCGTTGACCAACGCGCAGCGCCACGGCCGCGCTACCCGCGTGACCGTATCGCTCCGGCGGGAAGGGGCCCACTTGCAGTTGGACGTCGTCGACAACGGCAAGGGCGCGGCGGTAGCGAAAAAAGGGTTTGGACTGACGAGCATGACGGACCGGGTGCGTCAGTTGGGCGGAGATCTCGCGATTCAGACGTCCCCGGGGGCAGGCTTTCAGCTCTCGCTCAGACTGCCCATGTGGGAGGGTGTACACGCGTGATTCGAGTGTTGATTGTGGATGACCAAAGATTGATGCGAGACGGCCTGGTCACATTGCTGAATATGGAAGAGGATATCCAGGTCATCGGCACCGCGGACAACGGAGACGAGGCCGTCCGCTCTGTGCAGACCAAAGAATGCGACGTCGTCCTGATGGATATCCGGATGCCGGTCAAGAACGGAATTGCGGCGACGCGGGAGATTGTTCGACTCAATTCGGCTGTGAAAGTCCTCATGCTGACAACCTACGAAGATCAGGACGACGTGGTGAGCGCGCTGTCCGCCGGAGCGGTCGGATACCTGTTGAAGGACATGCCTGCCGAGGAGATTGCCGAGTCCATCCGGATTGCGCACCGCGGCGGCGCGGTGTTGCCGCCAAGTGTCGCAAAGACGTTTTTGAACGCGGTGCAGATGCCTGAAGCGGCGCACAAGCCTGCCGCAACGCCGCCTGCAGCAGAACTTCACGCGCTGACTGAGCGCGAGCTGGACGTCTTGCACTGCCTTGCCAAGGGCATGTCCAACCGCGAGATTGCGGATGCTCTGCACGTGACCGAAGGCACGGTGAAAAATCACGTCAGCAGCCTGATTGCCAAGCTGAACCTGCGGGATCGGACGCAAGTGGCCCTGTTCGCGGTCCGCAATGGATTCGGAACCAACTGACATCCCGGATGCCTATATGACTTTTGATATATATCGTTTCGGACATTCCGGCCGCGTCGAGCCGGAATTTTTTCTACCTGCAGACAGAGGAGGGGGAGCCGCGCCCCGAGTACGATAAAACTCGGAACGAACGGAGGAGGGAAAGCAATGCTGGAAGTTCGCAACCTGCGAAAGCAATTCGGCAACCGCATCGCGGTCAACAACGTGAGTTTCCAGGTCCATCAGGGAGACGCGTTCGGCTTGCTGGGACCGAATGGCGCGGGCAAGTCCACTACCATCTCGCTGATCTCAGGCCTGTTGTCGGCAGATGACGGCGAGGT
>CAZYAH010000265.1:0-3592 GCA_964645595.1 uncultured Alicyclobacillaceae bacterium
GGGCGAGTTCCGCAGGGACGTCTTTCAGGCTGTGGACCGCGAAGTCTGCCTCGCCACGGAGCAGAGTCTGTTCGATTTCGGTAACGAAAAGCCCTTTGCCGCCGACTTTCGAAAGTGTCACATCCAGGATCTTGTCGCCTTTGGTCACCACCGGAACAATGTCGACCTGCAAACCTGGGTGGTGTTTCTGTAAACGCTCAATCACCCACTGCGTCTGAGTCATCGCCAACGCGCTGCGGCGTGAAGCGACGCGCAACTTCAGCATCTGGACTCCTCCTCACATGCGCCAAGCTGCCTGGTGGAACAGCGAAAAACTGCCGATGACGACAAAGTTGACGATGACGCCCGTAAAGCACAGGACGTTGTACCAGATCAACTTGGCTCCTCCCCACCCCGAGCGCAACCTCAGAATGAGGTAGATTCCGTACATCAGCCACAGAATTGTCGTCACCAACGGCTTGGGATCCATATACAGAAAGCGCCCGAGAGTCAACTTCCCCCAGATGGCCCCAAGCACCATGGCAATCATCAGGAACGGGAAGCCGACCACGATGCACCGAAACGCGTACGTATCCAGCCGCTCCAGCGACGGCAATCGGAAGTACAGGCGGTTCCAGCGCTTCTCCCGCAAGAACCGCTCCTGCACCAGGTAAATGAGCGAGAACACAAAGGCGAACGAAAACGCGACATAGCTGAAGAGCGCGCAGATGATGTGAAGGACCAGGACGTCGCCCTCCGCCGCCTTGTAAACCTGGTGGCCGCTGTGCGCAAACGCATCGAAGACCACAAATCCGAACGCCAGGACATTGACCAGGAATAGGACCAAGTGGATCCGGAAAAAGGCGTTCAAGACCAGTGCAACGAGAAGGATCAGCCACGACGTGAGCAACATCACGTCGAATCCGGTGTAGACCGGCACGGTGCCGGAAGCCTGCAGGCGTTCAAACAGCACGGCCGTTTCAGCGCCAAACACGAGAAACAATAAAAGAAGCGCCGTGCGGTTGACAATCCGGCGCGGTTGCATTACGTCGACAAAGAACAACACGATGCTGAGGGCGTAGCAAAACACGGCCACGTCGAGGACCCAACGGCTCACACCCATGCCAATATCCCCTATCGCAGAACCGGGTGCAAGTTGGGCTGAGCCCCGGTTGAAGCGGCTGCTTCACGCAAAATGTGATCCGTCCAGCGCCGCACCAGCCCCGGAAAACCTGCTTCGGCATCGCTATCGTTCGCCACAATGCCGTCCAATACCCAACTCGCCTGCCCGTATTTGCGCAGGTCTTCTTCTTTCACGCCGAACAACTCAGCAAAGATCCGCACGTGTTGGGCGCCACCGTTGGCAATGGCCAGTTCCTTCATATTCTGAATCGGGTTGCGCAACAGCTGGTTGACAATGCTCATGGTGTGTTTGTGGATCAATTCCAGTTCATGATCCGTGAGATTCGGCAGCTTGCGCTTGAGACTTTCCATCACCGAAGCCTGAATTTCCACGCCTTTTGCGCGAATCGCCGCGATTAGCGGGACCACTTCCTGCTCCGACAGCCACTCCGAGTACTCCCGGAGCGCGGTTTGGATCATCTTCCCAACCACTTCCGCCTGCCGCTCGCGTTCCGCCAGGTTTGCCGCCACCACGTTCTCCAGGTCGTCGATGTCGTACAGGTACACGTTGCGAATCATCCCGACCTCCGGGTCGATGTCGCGCGGAACCGCGATGTCAATCAGGACACACGGCTTCCGGTGGCGGCGCTTCAACGCTGTATCCACCATGCCCTTCGTCAGCACGTACTGTTTCGATCCGGTCGACGAAATCACGATATCCGACACCGCGAGCGTCTCCTCGACTTCCTCCCAGGACACTGCGGTACCGTTCCACTCCGCCGCGAGTTCCTGCGCTCGCGAATACGTCCGGTTTGCGATAAACAGCGACTGCACCCCGGCGCTCACCAGGTGTTGGGCCGTGAGTCGGCTCATCTTGCCGGCGCCGAGCACGAGCACATTTTTCCCTTTCAAGTCCCCGAGGATTTTTTTCGCCAACTGGACTGCTGCATAGCTGACCGAAACGGCGCTTTGCCCGATGGTGGTTTCCGTTTGCGCCCGTTTCCCGATATGAATTGCCTTGCGAAAGAGCTGGTTCAGGAGCGCCCCGGTGTTTCCTGCGTCCGACGCAGCCAGGAACGCGTTGCGAACCTGGCCAAGAATCTGCGTCTCGCCAATTACCATGGAGTCCAATCCGGCCGCCACTTCCATCAAGTGCGTCACGGCCGCCTGGCCGTATTTCACGTAGAGGTGAGCGCGCAGATCCGTATCCATGTCTCTGCAGCGTTCCTGGAGGAGTCGCACCAGAAAATCTTCGCCAGCGCGCGCAGAGCTGACCACGGCGTAGAGTTCCGTCCGATTGCACGTGGACAGAGCGACGCTTTCGAGAATAGTTCGGGTTTGCCTCAACGTGGACAAAACGTCGTCCAGCTCGAGGTCGGAAATACTGACTTGTTCTCGGATCTCAACCGGTGCGGTCTTGTGATTCAAGCCGACAACCATGATGTGCATACTCCAGGCCACCTCCCGACCGCGGCGCTTCCCGATCTATCGTGAAGAATATCCATTGTTATACAGTGTTCCACAATTCTCGTCCCTTACGATTCCTTCGTCATTATAGCACTCTACTTGTGACGATAGCGTGACAAAACGGTTATTGACGGTCCGATAACTTGCCATGTAGACTTTTCGCATGAACGACCAAAGCCAAAAGCGAAGATTCGTCGCAAATGTCAGCCTGTTGGCCGTGACCGCAGTTTGGGGAGCCACGTTCACTCTCACCAAGAACGCACTGGACGACGTGCCGGTGTTCAGTTATCTGGCCGTTCGCTTCGCCGTGGCCTCCGGGCTGCTTATACTGCTGTGCCTAGCATCCCCACAAGCGCGCCGTTCCTTTCAGCGTTCGACGTGGAAGCACGGTGCTGTCCTGGGCCTGTTCCTCTTTGGCGCGTACGCATTCCAGACTCTGGGTTTGCAGACAGCGAGCCCGAGCATGGCCGGATTTCTCACCGGGTTAAGCGTGGTGCTGGTGCCCCTGTTGGCAATACCTCTGCTCGGGACCAAAGCGCCAGCAAGGGTTTGGAGCGGGGCAGCAGTGGCACTAGTCGGGCTGGCGCTCCTCTGTGGATTGGACTTCCGGAGTTTCACGGCAGGAGAGCTCGAAGTCGTCATCTGCGCCGCGTTTATCGCTCTGCAAGTCATCTACACGGAAAAGTACGGATCCCGGCAGAATTCCCTGGCGCTGGCGACCGTCGAAATCGCGGTCCTGGCCGTCTTCTGTACGCTCGCCGCCATGTGGTGGCCGGGCGCTGCGACACCGCAGTCAAGCTGGTTTGCCCCGAACGTCCTGTGGGCTGTGCTCGTCTGCGCCATTCCCGGAACCGCCTTGGCCTACTGGGCGCAAAACGTCTTCCAGAAGTACACGTCAAGCAGTGAGACGGCCATCATCTTTTCCATGGAGCCAGTGTTCGCAGCCGTGATTGCTTGGCTGGCCCTGGGAGATTCACTCGGCGGATGGCAAGCTGTCGGAGGAATCCTCATCTTTCTCAGCATG
>CAZYAH010000266.1:0-3591 GCA_964645595.1 uncultured Alicyclobacillaceae bacterium
CGGAAGCAATCGACTCAATCGCGGCGGTCTGTTTCCGTGACAAAGTGACCAGGGATCGCGTCAAGTCGGTCACCGCTGCAGATTGCTGGCCAATGGTCTCGACTGCTGACTGAATATTCTGTACATGTGCTTCTTGCGCGTGCAAATCCTGTACGATGGATAGAAAAGTCTCGCCCGTGGTGTGAATGGCGACCGTGGTCTGCGACACTTTTTCGGCAACCGATTCGGTCGCTTGGACAGAAGCCTCGGCATGTTCACCCATTGCCGCGACGACGTCGCGGATCCGTTCCGAGTCAGCTTTCGCCTGCTCCGCCAGTTTTCGCACTTGCTCTGCGACAACCGCGAAGCCTTTGCCGTGTTCTCCTGCGCGAGCCGCCTCAATGGCAGCGTTGAGGGCGAGGAGATTGGTCTCGTCGACAATCGAACGGATCGCGTTCATCGTGTCCGCCACTTGGCTCGCCCAGTGTTGCAGCTCGGCCGACCGTTTGGCCAACGCGGCGACCTCGCGTTCCATTTCGCCCATTCGCTCCATTGTCTCCATCATTTCCGCTTTGCCCTGCTCCGCCTTTTTGACCATGTCTTCCGACATTCGCGTGGAAAGGTTGCTCAACTCCTGGATGTGCTGGACACTCTGCAAGGACTCCTCCATGGCTTCCCGCGTCCGTTCGGCGGCTGAACGCTCCACTTCTACATTCGAACTCATTTCCATGACTGCGGCAGCATTTTGTTCCGACGTCTCGCT
Source organism: uncultured Alicyclobacillaceae bacterium (assembly GCA_964645595.1). Lineage (GTDB taxonomy): Bacteria > Bacillota > Bacilli > Alicyclobacillales > Alicyclobacillaceae > Alicyclobacillus_A. The sequence goes on from CAZYAH010000266.1 coordinate 743, forward strand.
GGTCTGGCGAGCCCCATCGTTCAGCGCGCCAGCCGATTCCAACAACTGATCCGAAGCCTGCTTTAGTTGGACCAAAATCGAGCGAATGTTCGCCTTGGCCTGATTGAGCGCGTGGACCACTTCAACAAGGTCCGTGCGGCCTTGGATATGTACTTCCCTGTCCCCAAAATCACCTTCCTGGAGTTTCATCATTTCCTGGTACAACCAGGCAATCGGACGGAACAGTACACGAAACCGCCACTGCACGAGGGCCGCAGCGACAACAATCAGGCAAATGACGGCCGCGAGCGCGTACGCCAGCACAACGTCGTGCTGTTGAATCGCCATGTTGAGAAATACCAGGTCAGCCGCGATGGCTCCGGCTGAAGCCCCTATCCAGTAGATGGTCACCTCGCCCCGCAGTTGGCGATAGAATGGAACGCGATGTTTCATCTTGACGATACATCCTCCGCTCAGTGGATTTTTCATACCTTGCCCGCAAGGCGGAAAACAGGCGGTGCTGACGGCACCGCCCTTCGCCACAGTCAGCGGAAGCCTTCACTGCGGCTCAATCAAACCGTAATTCCCATCCCGCCGGCGGTAAAGCACGTTCACTTCATTGGTCTCTGCATTGCGAAATACAAAGAAGTCGTGCCCCAACAGCTCCATTTGCAGCGACGCCTCTTCCACCTCAAAGGGCTTTACGGGGAACCGTTTCACGCGCACGACTTTCGCTTCTTGGCCTGCTTCCGGAATGACCCCTTCGTCGTCCCATTGGCCGTGATTCCGAAATCGTTGGTTCAGCTTTGCCTTGTACTTCAGGATCTGGTGTTTGAGCTTGTCCGCTGCGAGGTCAATGGACGCGTACATGTCGTCCGATGTAGCCTCCGCGCGGAACAACACGTCGCCAACGTTCGTCATGACTTCAACCCGGTGCATGCCCCTTTCAACCGAGAGCTTCACATGGACGTCGCGTTCGGGCAGTGTTTCGAAGAACCGTTCCAACTTCCCGAATTTCCTCTGCGCGTATTGCTCCAGCGCTGCCGTGACTGGAAGGTGATTGCCGTGTACCAGTATGTTCATGGCGTCTGCACCCCGGTCGAAAATCTTTTTTGCTTAGCGCACAACCAATACCGGCTGCTTTGCGCGGTTGAGGACTCCGTGGCTTACGCTGCCGAGCAGCAGCCGATCCACAGCTCCACGGCCGTGGCTGCCGACTATTATGAGATCCGCACCGATTTCTTCGGCCGTCTCGCAAATCGCCACCGCAGGCGATCCGTATCTAGTCTCAACGCGCACACGGTCTTGCCACTCCGCAAAATCCTGCTTGACCTCCTGCACAACTTCCTCCGCGTATTTCTCCAACACAAGACTGCCAGTCTGCGGAGCAAAACCGAGTCCATCTCCCATATACAGGGGGCGAATGACGTGGAGTACAACCAGTTGCGCATTCGGATACGTATCCAGAAATGACATCGCCATCTTTCCTGCCTTCTTTGAGCACTCCGAGCCATCGGTTGCGAACAGAATCGTGCGCATGGTTCATCATCCCCTCCCGGAACGTCACAGGCTTCGAGTCCTCGAAACTTTGTGACGACTCTCCACCCGCAAGTCAATCGTACGCCTTTGACTTCACATTCCAGTAGTTCCAGTCGAGTGATTGTGGCGTGTTACAAATGGAGTACGGGGAATAGTCCGTTGAAGTGAAGGCAATAGTCCGGCTGGACTAGCGTAATCGCGCACTGCAGTCAGACGACAGAAGGCTGTAATTGAGCACAAAAAAGCCCGTATCCCGCTCCAATGGACAGCGCGGGTACCGGGCGCCACACTTACGCGGGCTGAGCCTGAATTTGACTGCGGTTTCACCGCGATTTTACTTCGGTGAAAGCGCCGACATCGAGTCCGTCGACGCGGGTTTGCCGGACACTGGCAGAATGACGCTGATGACGGTTCCTTCGTTTACCTTGCTCTGGATGTCCAGGCGACCATCGTGATCCTGGATGATCTTGTGGCAGATCATCATGCCGAGTCCTGTGCCTTTCTCCTTGGTGCTGAAAAACGGTTCGCCCAATTTCTGAACGACGTCCTCGGGCATGCCGCATCCCTGGTCTGCGACGCGAATGAAGACTTCCTCGTCGTTCGCTTTGCCGGCGTGAATAGAGACTTCGCCTCCATCCGGCATCGCTTCGATTGCGTTTTTGATCAGGTTGATGAACACCTGCTTCAACTGGTTCGGCTCACATCGTACAGGCGGCAGGTTCGCGTCAAGCGTAAGTTTCAGCGACACGTGCGCCTGCCGCGCCTGGCTGTTCATCAGGGTGACGACAATCTGCAGGACTTCCCCTAGGCGTACCATCTCAAAGCGCCGCTCATGCGGCTTTGCCAGCATCAACAACTCGCCCACGATGCTGTCCACACGCTCCAATTCGGACAAGATGGCCGCAAACTGTCGGTCGTGTGCCGGGTTGTCCATCTGCAAGAGCTGCAGCGACCACTTCATGGCGGCCAACGGATTGCGGATTTCGTGGGCGATTCCAGACGCCATCTCGCCTACCGCGTAAATCTTGTCGACTCGCCGCAGGAACGCCTCTGTCTGCTTCTTCTCGGTGATGTCCTTCCCGATTACAATCAGACCGCTCAGTTTGCCGTCGTTGTGAAACGCCGGTACTTTGGTCATCTCGAAGACGCGTGTGGAACCGTCCGCCAACCGCACCTCCTCCTCGAAGTGCAACGGCTGCCCCTGGCGCCAGGCGTCCTCGTCCGTTCTCCCAAATTGGAGTAAAGCCTCCCGGTTCAACCGCGACAGCGCAAGCAGCGCCTCCGTCGATTTTCCCTGGTACTCCGTCCCGACAAGGCCAAAAAGAGAGAGC
>CAZYAH010000267.1:0-3589 GCA_964645595.1 uncultured Alicyclobacillaceae bacterium
CGTCCTCGCGTTTGATCCGTACCTGACCCCTTCCAGAGCCGCCGAATTGGGGGTCCGTTTGGTATCGCTCGACGAGGCGATTGAATCGGCCGATTTTCTCACCGTGCACACACCACTGCTGAAAGAGACGCGGCATTTGCTGAACCGCGAGGCGTTTGCCCGAATGAAGCGCGGCGTCCGCATTGTCAACTGCGCGCGCGGCGGCATCATTGACGAGGAAGCGCTCGTGGAAGCGCTCCGCTCTGAACAAGTCGCCGGCGCCGCCCTCGACGTGTTCGAGCAGGAACCCTTGCCGCCCAACCACCCGCTGCGCTCACTGGAACAAGTCATACTGACGCCCCACCTCGGCGCGTCGACCGTGGAGGCCCAGTCGCTGGTAGCAGAAGCCGTCGCGGAAGAAGTTGTGAACATCTTGTCCGACCGGCCGTTTCGCAACGCCGTCAATCTCCCCCACCTGACAGAGGAACAAAAGCGCTACCTTCACCCATTCCTCATCTTGGCAGAGAAACTGGGAAACTTCTGCGGACAGCTGCCGTTGCATCCGACAACCGCGGTAGAGATTACCTACTCCGGCGAAATCGCCGGACACGACGTCCAGTTGCTCACGCGCACGCTCCTGAAAGGTCTCCTTGCCCACCGCTACAGCGACGAGGTCAATTACGTCAACGCCCCAGTCATCGCGGCAGAACAGGGCATTTCCGTGCGGGAGACGCGGCAGACGCACAGCAAAGTGTTCACCAGCGCCATCTCGGTGCAGGTTGCGGCGGGACCGGATCGTCATACAGCAACCGGCACCATCTACAACGGCCTCGGGCCGAGGCTGGTGGAAGTCGACGGCTACCGCGTTGACGTCATGCCGACCGGACACTTCCTCTACACGCAGCACCGCGACAAACCAGGGATGATTGGCAAGATTGGGACAATGCTCGGCGAAGCGAACATCAACATCGCGGCCATGCAGGTCGGGCGCAAGGAAGAAGGCGGGCAAGCCATCATGTTGCTCTCGGTCGACAAGGCCATTCCGGCGGAGATCCTGGACCGCATCAAATCTCTGCGCGATATCGATCACGTTCAATCCATCGAACTGTGACCATAGATAAGGGGGAGTCACCTTGAGCGGACAAAGAGTGGATTACTTTGGCGCTGGGCCGGCTGCCTTGCCGGAACCCGTGTTGAAACAGTTGGCACAGGACGTCCTATCCTACGGGAATACGGGCATCTCCATCCTCGAGCTCAGCCACCGCAGCGCCGCTTACGAGGAAATCCAGGACAACGCCATTCGCCGCCTGAAGACTTTGCTGCAACTGGACGACGATTTCGAAGTGCTGTTTCTCGGAGGCGGCGCCAGTCTGCAATTTGCGATGTTGCCGCTCAACTTCGCCTCGCAGGAACGCCCTGGCGCCTACGCAATCACCGGGCACTGGTCGGTCAAGGCCTACGAGGAAGCGTGCCGGGCCGCTTCGGCGCGGATTGCTGCGAGTGGCCAAGCGGACGGATTCCGCCGGATTCCAAGCCCGCAGGACCTGGACATCCAGCCGACCGACGCCTACCTCCACATCACGTCCAACAATACGATTGTCGGCTCCCAGTGGCGCGAGTTCCCGGACGTGCCCGTCCCGCTGGTCGCCGACATGTCGAGCGATATCCTGTCGCGCCGGGTTCCCGCACATCAGTTTCACATGATTTACGCTGGCGCGCAGAAAAATCTCGGCCCAGCCGGCGTGACAGTGGTGATTGTCCGCAGAAGCTGGGTTGACAGCGCTGAGACCAGCGCCGAGCTCCCCGTCATGCTGCGCTACGCAACTCACATCAAGTCGGCCTCCCGGTACAACACCCCGCCCGTATTCGCCGTCCACACGCTGGGACTCGTCTTGCAGTGGGTGGAAGAGCAAGGCGGAGTTGAAGAGATGGAGCGGCAGAGCGCCCGCAAAGCCGCATTGCTGTACTCCACCATCGACGCGAGCGACGGGTTTTACCACGGCGTCGTAGAGCCGGAGAGCAGGTCCCAGATGAATGTCACCTTTCGATTGCCAAGCCCAGAGCTCGAGAAGGAGTTCCTGGCGCAAGCGAAAGAAGCCGGATTCCACGGGCTGGCGGGACATCGATCCGTTGGGGGCTGCCGCGTTTCACTGTACAACGCCGTATCGGAGGCGTCCTGCGAGCGACTGGCGTCGTTTATGGAGGCGTTTCGGCACAAGCATTGAACCAGAGCGGCTGTCGTTTGCAAGTGCTGCGCGCCGCCAGTTCCAACTGATAAAAAAAGAACACCCGCGTTTGCAGGTGTTCTTTTGCTTGTTGAGCGCAACCATATGTCGTGGCTGGGGAGGAAGGGATCGAACCTTCGATCACGGAGTCAAAGTCCGTTGCCTTACCACTTGGCTACTCCCCACCAAAACGCGCTCAATATGGGCTCGGCCGACCAACAGAGACGTTTTGTAAAGTATCACGACAGCCTTGCAATGTCAAGCAGGTCTAGCCGACCGCGGTTGTCGAGATCTTCACTACCCCATCCATGTTCTCCAGCTGGCGAAACAAATCGTGTAGCGAAATGGACATGTCCACAATGCAGAGAACGGTCAATTCCCTGGTGCCGTCTGCATTGTCGCTGGTCTTGATCTGCTCGATCCGACTCTCCAATACGGAAATCCGGTCCAGGATATCTTTCACCGTCACAGAGTCTTGGATAACTAAGTTGAGTTCCACTTCCTTTTCCCGAAGCACCCGTGGACCGAACCGACGCACGATGAACGGGACCAGGTCCACGCTCACAATGATGAGAAACAGCCCCACCACGGCATCGACGTAAAACCCGGCGCCGACCGCAATGCCAAGCCCCGAGGACGCCCACACCATCGCCGCGGTGGTCAGGCCGGAGATCACTTCGTTGTTCTTTCGCAAAATCACGCCGGCCCCGAGGAAACCGATGCCGCTGACGATTTGCGCTGCCAACCGCATCGGATCGGACCGAACAACGCCGGCCATCGCGTTCGTCATCTCCGCAGTGTCAATCGACACAACGGTCAACAGACAGCTGGTAACCGAAATGATGAGACACGTTTTCAACCCCAGGGGCTTGCGCTTGAGTTCCCGCTCCAGCCCGACGAGAATGCCAAGGATTGCGGCAACCCCCAACTTGACCAGATCCTCGTGCTGCACAGACGCACACCCCCTGTATGGTCAGGTTTCCCTCTTTTTCGCGGACCACCCGTTTCTCGCGCCGCAACCCGCGTGGCCCGTGCCCTCGACTACATCCGCTTCATCGCTGCTCTCTCAATCCAGGACCAGGGAAGCACGCCCTTCAAGAACGCGATGGTCCGGACGCCGCGCCCGACCGGATAGCGCAGCCGCGGACGTTTGACGGACAGGATGTGGCGGATGGTATCCACAACCTCGTCGGGATTTCCCGCATTCCGTGCAATCCACTCCACCTGCCGCATGAGCCGTTTAGCCTGTTCCGCATACGCCGATGCGGCAGGAACCGAGACTTCGCTCAGGCTCTTCTCCCAGATGGAGGTCTGATATGGCCCCGGCTCCACCAGGGTCACGTAGACGGAATACGGCAGCAACTCCAACCGCAGGGATTCCGTCA
>CAZYAH010000268.1:0-3588 GCA_964645595.1 uncultured Alicyclobacillaceae bacterium
GGTACCAGTCGTACAGGATGCGGTCTATGTAGCGGAAGCTGTACTTGTTCGCCAGTACTGCCTCGCGAAGCGCTTCGACAATCATCCACTCCGGATGGCCGTCGCGCTCAATCCACTCGCGAATTTGTTCACATTCGAGCCCAGACAATGGGCGGCCAAACTCTTCTTCAAACAAGGTGACGGGATCCTTGCGCCATTCCCGGGTAGGATTGTGCATTGGGTCGCGCCCGCGTAGGCGAGTCCACAGGGGTTTCAGGTCAAAGTAGTTGCTGTGCGTTCCCTGGTCGTCCAGGCGCTCGCCGATGGAGAGCAACCCGCGGTTGACGAGGGTTTCAATGTGTTTGGCCACGTCGGACGAGGTCATGTTGCACAGCTCGGCGAGTTCCTGCGGGGTCGGGAATTCCCGCCTCTCCACCTGTTGTGCGGCGAAGATCTGCATAAGTACGAGAAATTCCGCCGGGCCGATGCCCAGTTCGCGGTAGCGAGCATACACCAAATGCGGGATGGTGACAAAGGATCCGCTGAGAAAGTCAATGTTTCCAATTTCCCGATCCGCTGGTTTCACCACTGTCCCCTCCCTCGTGCGATAAGCAATTATACCACGGACCGTGTCGAATCGGCACGACGACGATTCGACAAAAAACGCCCGCCCAAACGGGCGGGCAGGCAGAAGTCCGGCAATCGCTTCAAGGATAAAGCCGATACAGCATGCGCGGAAACGGATTTGCTTCCCGCAGGTGATCGAGGCCGCAGATCCAAGAGACGGTCCGCTCCAGGCCAATCCCGAATCCGGAGTGCGGGACGCTGCCGTACTTGCGCAGGTCCAGGTACCATCCGTAGCGGTCTTCCGGCAGGTCGTGCTCCTTGAACCGCTGCAGCATCAGGTCGTAATCGTGGATGCGCTGGCTGCCCCCGATGATTTCACCATACCCCTCCGGTGCCAGGAGGTCGGCGCACAGCACGACTTCTGGACGGTCCGGGTCTGGTTGCATGTAAAACGCCTTGATTTTCGTCGGATACCGTTCGATAAATACCGGCCGGTCGTACTGGTTGGCCAGTTCGGTCTCGTGCGGCGCTCCGAAGTCGTCGCCCCACTGAATGTCGTGGCCCTGTTTCTGCAACCACGAGATGGCGTCGTCATACGACAGGCGCGGGAACGGCGGTTTGACGTTTTCGAGCTTGGAGGTGTCGCGCCCGAGCAGTTGCAACTCCTGGGCACAGTGGGTCAGTACGTGCTGCACCACGTAGCTGAGGAACTCCTCCTGCAAGCGCATGTTGTCCTCGTGCGTTGCGAACGCGACTTCCGGCTCAATCATCCAGAACTCAATCAAGTGGCGGCGAGTCTTGGACTTCTCGGCGCGGAACGTCGGGCCCATGGAATACACCTTGCCGAGCGCCATCGCCGCGGCTTCCATGTACATCTGGCCGCTTTGCGACAAGTACGCGTCCTCGTCGAAGTATTTCGTGTGGAACAGTTCGGTGGTCCCTTCACAGGAAGACGGGGTCAGAATGGGTGGATCCACGCGGGTAAAGTCGTGGCTGTCCAGGTAATCGGACATCGCGCGCATAACCTCTGCCCGGATCTTCAGAATGGCCCGCTGGCGGGGAGTCCGGATCCACAGGTGGCGGTGATCCAACAGAAAGTCGACGCCGTGTTCCTTCAGGGTAATCGGATAATCCTGCGAGTCGCCGACTTTCTCGATATCGGTCAGGGTGAGCTCATAGCCACCCACTGCTCGTTCATCTTTTCGCACTACACCGTGAACGATAATCGAACTCTCCTGCGTCAACTTGTCGCAGCGTTCAAAGATTTCCTCGCCCACTTCGTTCCGGACTGCGACACATTGAACAACCCCAGTACCGTCGCGGACCTGCAGAAACTGGATTTTTCCACTGGACCGCTTGTTATACAACCAGCCGCGCAAAGTCACGGTTTGTCCAACGAATTCGCCAATGTGATTGATGGTCGTTACTGGGTACACGGCTATTCCCTCCATACCATGAATACCCGGATTATAGCAAATTTCGACGAACTTCTACAATGAAAGGGCTACCCCATCGGCCCTTCTCGCGCTGGCCTTGGGTGCAGCCCTGTTCGGACAAATTATCGGTACAGTCAGTGTGTAAGCGGTACATTGGAAGAGTCAATGACCGGCGCTGTGAAGGCAACGGCGCCTTCCGCCTTGTGCAGGACTCCTTCCAACCACTTGCGAAACTCCGCGCCGCTGATGCTTTCTTCTGCGACTACGTGCTTCGCAAACTCCGCGATGTCGTCCTTATACGGTTTCAACAGCTCCTGCGTCGCCTTCTCCTGCTCGCTCAGGATGAAGCGCACTTCAGTGTCCAGCACGGATTCCGGCAGGTTTTCTTCGTCCACAATCCCAATCCGCGAGAGACCGCATTTGACCATCGTCCGCGCCAGCGACGACGCCTGCACGAAGTCGTTCTGCGCACCGGTGCTCCGGTTTCCAAAGTGCAGTTCCTCGGCCAGACACCCTGCCAAGGCCACATTGATTTGCTGTTTCAGCTGATCTGCGGTGTACAGGTAGCGGTCGTGGTCCGGAATCTGGCGAACGAAGCCGAGCGCTTTGCCGCGGGGAGCAATCGTAATGTGGGAGACCGTGCCCGGTCGCATCAATTCACTGACAATCGCGTGCCCAATTTCGTGGATGGCGACCCGGTGCAGTTCCTCTTCCGTCGGCTTGCGGCCCGTCTTTTCACCCATCAGCACCTTATCTACCGCGTCGCGGAACATCTCCTGGGTGATTTCCGACTGGTTGTTGCGCAGCGCAATAATCGCCGCTTCGTTGACGAGAGCTTCCAACTGTGCGCCGGAGAACCCAAACGTCTCTTTCGCGATGTGTTCGAGATTGACGTCTTTGGCAAGCGGTTTTCCTTGAGTTTGGATCTTGAGGATATGCAGACGCCCTTCTTTGTCGGGGAGATCTACTTTAATCTGCCGGTCAAACCGGCCTGGGCGCAACAGCGCCGGATCCAGGATGTCCGGGCGGTTGGTCGCTGCCATGACGAGCACCATAGGCGACTGGGTCGTGGACATGCCGTCCATTTCGGTCAACAGCTGGTTCAGGGTCTGATCATACTCCTGATGGCTGTAGTGGCCCCGACGACCACCCAGGACGTCGATTTCATCGATAAAGATAATCGCGCTGTCTTTGTTCTCCTTCTTTGCCTGTGCACGCGCGCGGCGGAACAGGTCGCGGACGCGCTGTGCGCCGACGCCCACGTACATCTCGACAAACTCACTGCCGGAAGCCGACAGAAAGACGGAGTCGGTGTACGTCGCTGCGGCTTTCGCCATCAGCGTCTTGCCAGTGCCCGGCGGCCCGGTCAGCAAGATCCCTTTCAACGGGCGGATTCCCAGCGCCTTAATCTTGTCGCGGTAGCGCAAAAAGTCGAGTGCCTCCATCAGCTCCCGCTTGGCGTGTTCCTGTCCGCCAATCTGGTCGAACGTCACCTGGTGCCGCACGGGCGCATCCCGCCCTGGAGCCTGGACGACGGCGCGCTTGTCGAGCGCGTACCAGAATACTAGCGAAAGTCCGACTAGAAAGACGAGAGGCAGCACATTCG
>CAZYAH010000269.1:0-3567 GCA_964645595.1 uncultured Alicyclobacillaceae bacterium
GAAGTTATAGTGGTGCATATAGCGGTTGGACTCTTCTGTGCCGAGACCGTCGAGAATTTGCTCGTCGCCGAGCGCCCCAAGTGTACAGACAGACAGGACTTGCGTCTGGCCACGAGTGAAGAGCCCCGAGCCATGTGCGCGCGGCAACAGGCCAACTTCGCAGGAAATCGGGCGAATTTCGTCCATCTTGCGGCCGTCCGGGCGAATTCCTTCGTTCAGAATGGCGCTCCGGACTTCTTCTTTGAGAATGTTGTGGAGCACTTCGGCAATGTCTTTTTCGCGCTCAGGGTATTGTTCCTGGAAAGCGGCGAGCGTCTCCTCGTTGACAGCCTCCACGGCCGCCTCACGCGCCAGCTTGTCCGGATTTCGCACCGCAACCTTGATCTTTTCGGCGGCGAACGTGCGAACCGCCTCGTCCAGTTCTGGGTCTATCTGGTGCAGCACCACTTCTCGCTTCGGAACGCCTGCTTCGGCGGCGAACGCCTCAATCTCGGCGACAATCTGCTTGACGGCCTCGTGGCCGAACAGAATGGCTTCCAACATGATCTCTTCCGGGATCTCGTTGGCACCGGCTTCCACCATCATGATGGCGTCCTTGGTGCCGGCGACGACGAGGTGCATGTCGCTCTTTTCCGCCTGTTCCAGTGTCGGGTTGATGACCAATTCACCGTCGACGCGGCCGACAATCACACCCGCAATCGGACCTTGGAACGGAATGTCGGAGATGGTCAGCGCAGCAGATGTGCCAATCATGGCTGCAATTTCCGGAGCGCAGTCCTGGTCAACCGACATGACCAGGTCGACTACCTGTACTTCGTTGCGGAATCCTTCCGGAAATAGCGGACGAATCGGACGGTCAATGAGGCGGGAGGCCAGGATTGCCTTTTCACTCGGGCGCCCTTCGCGCTTGATGAATCCACCGGGGATTTTTCCGACCGCGTAAAAACGTTCCTCGTAGTTTACTGTGAGCGGGAAGAAATCCAAATCTTTCGGTTCCTGCGAGGCGGTGACGGTGCACAATACCACGGTGTCTCCGTAAGTCACGTTGACAGCGGCGGTTGCCTGCTTGGCGAGCTTGCCTGTCTCCAGAATCATCGGTCGCCCTGCGACCGTGAACTCGCGTCGTTTAATCATGCTTGTCCTTTAAACCCCTTTCAGTATCTTCTGACGTCGCAACATAAGCAGTTATGTAAACGCTACGAGGCGCTGTCGGGTGAGCTTGTGAAGACTTCACTCCTCTATTTATGTATACCTTTACCCAATCTTGCGCAAGTTCAATCCGCTCCAAAGAGCGTACAAGTATGTAAAACAAGCGGGCCGAAGCCCGCTTGTCACTTGCGCAGTCCAAGCGCCTGAATCAATTCACGGTAACGGTTGACGTCCTTTTTGCGCAGATAGTTCAACAGATTCCGGCGATGACCAATCATCTTGTACAACCCGCGGCGGGAATGATGGTCCTTCTTGTGCACGCGGAAGTGTTCCGTCAGTTGATTGATGCGCTCCGTGAGAATGGCAATCTGGACTTCCGGAGAACCCGTGTCCGTGCTGTGCAGCTGAAACTTTTCTACGAGTTCCTTTTTCTTTTCATTCGACAACATGTGAGTATCCTCCTCCGAGTATTGCGAAGCGGTGATCCCTGCAACGGAGACGGCGTCCGGAGGGAACGCGCATCCACGATACAGTTCATGTTCGCTTCGGTGATTCAACTACGACATTATATATCATAGCACCATAATTACGCAACGCTGCTACTCAATGCCGAGCAGTTGTTTGGTGAACGCGACGTCGCTGGCAATCTGCCTTTGCAGGGCATCCACACTGGCGAACTTCTGCTCCGAGCGAACGCGCCGAAGTAGCGACACGCGCAGCCGTTTGTTGTACAAATCCCCGGAGAACCCAAACAGGTGGACTTCCAGCCGAAAATCCGTTCCGTCCACCGTGGGGCGATGCCCTGCGTTCATCACGCCAAACCAGTTCTTGCGGCCAACGCCCTCCGCCTCCAACAGTTCCACGGAGACGGCGTACACTCCCGAGCCTGGCAGCACGTACTCGTCGAGGTCTCCCAGATTCGCCGTTGGAAACCCTATCTGCCGCCCCAACTTGGCGCCGGACACAACCGTGCCCTCGACGCAGTACGGGCGCCCGAGCAGCGCCTCCACCGCTTCCACCCGACCGTTCGCGAGGTGTTCGCGAATTTGCGAACTGCTAACCTTGACGCCGTTTTCTTCAATCGGATCGACCACGGTGACGGGGATTCCGACGCTGTTGCACAATTCCCGCAGATGCCCGGCGTCCGCCGCGCCACCCTTGCCAAATCGAAAGTCGAAGCCGACGACGACGCGCCGAAGACGCAGCCGCGTCAAGTGTTGGTGGACGAATTCCTCGGCGCTGGTGGCCGCATATTCCCGCGAAAAGTGGACGTGGTACAAGGTGTGTACCCCGTACGACTGCAACTGGCGAACTTTTTCTGGAAACGGCGTCAACATCCGGTCATAGCCAGGCTTATGCGCCAGCACCCAGGCCGGAAGCGGCCAGAAGCACATCACGCCAAGCCGGGTGTTGTTGTCCAGGTACTGTTTCGCCGTCGCCAGAATCGCCTGGTGACCGATATGTACGCCGTCAAACTTGCCAATCGCGAGAACCAGTGGCTCGTCGCTGTGCGGCGGCAGCCCCTCGACGTCAACTACGCGCATCTCCTAATCCCTCTTCCAGAAAACTTTTCTCGGCCGAAGTTGAACCTTGGGGTACTGGGCGTCGTTTGCGTCTGCGACGCAAACCAGGTTTCCTTCCCGGTCCAGAACGGCGACTGTCGGCCGCCGCGAGCGCTCCTGTGCGCGGATGGTCACGGCTTGTCCGAACGCAAGCCGCCGCGCGATGGCATCGTCCACGCGAACTTTGTCGAGTGCCCGCAAGGCGCACGCAGAAGGAAGCAGGTACTTCTCCGGGCGCTCGCTCGCCTCGAACTCGTCCAGCGCGACCGCTTCTGTGATTCGAAAGAGCCCAGATGCCGTTCTCCGCAGACGGTGCAGGTGAGCCGGTACGCCGAGAACATCTCCCCAGTCCCTGGCCAGAGCCCGAACATACGTTCCTTTTGAGCAGCGGACGCGAAAATCGACGTACGCTGTGTCACCGGATCGAAAATTCGACACAGTCAACTCGTAAATCTCCACGCGCCGTACAGGCAGGTCAACCTCGGCGCCAGCCCGCGCGTATTCGTACGCTCTCCTGCCGTCGATGTGCACAGCGGAGTACAGAGGCACCTTCTGGTCGATGGAGCCGACAAACGACGCAGCGCTGCTCTGCACAAGCTCCTCTGTCAGGGCTGCTGCCGACGCCGTGGCGAGAACGCGCCCCTCGGCGTCGTCCGTGTCAGTCGAAAAGCCAAAGCAGACGGTCCCTTCGTACTCCTTTTCGTCGGCGGCGACGAATTCAAGCAACCTGGTCGCTTCCCCGACGCACAGGACGAGGACGCCGGTGACGTTCGGGTCCAGCGTTCCGGCATGGCCGCGTCTTCGAAGCAGGCGAGCTGACGGAAGAGGCACGCGCGATCGACACCGCGAGCGGCGG
>CAZYAH010000270.1:0-3560 GCA_964645595.1 uncultured Alicyclobacillaceae bacterium
GCAGGTTCGAGTCCTGCCCCCGCAACCACAAGCAAGGGCTCCTCGCACGAGGAGCCCATTTATGTTTCATTTCGTCGTGCAACCTGACACTGTACCCCGACAGTAAGTTTGTGCGGGGGGGATGGAGCCATGCCTTCGCCGGTTTCTGTCAATGTGCGTCGAGTACGCCGATGGTTTGGATCATCGCCTGCAAAGCGGCGATGCTTTCTGTTTCCGTCGGCGTCTGGATGACGAATTTGAACGGGACCCCGGAGATTTTGACCAACAGCACCTGCTTCGTAAACATCTTTCCGTCCGTCGCGTGCAGGGCGGCCACCGTGTGTTGCTTAAAGAATGGGTCTGTGAACACCTGCTGCGGGTTTTCCTGTACCGGCGTGCCCAGGGCCTTCAGGTACAATTTCGCATTTTCAATCTCCCTGTTCAAATTTGCGTTTCTTGGCAACATGGTGACCTTCATGACGAAGTTCTGGTTGGCGTTGAGCGTCACATCGTCCACACCTGGTTCCTCGGCCATGGCCTTAAATTGGTCGAGCACGTAGATGTAGTAGCCCTGGCTGCTTCGGAACAGCTTCGCGGAACGGGTTTCCTTCATGCCTTCCGCCGTGTACTCAATGGTTTTCCGGGCAGGCAGCGGCGTTTTCGCCGCATTGGTGGTCGACTGCTGGCTGCTCGTGCTGGTGTTGTTTGGCGCGCCGCTTGTTTGTTGCGATCCGCTCGTTGCGCCCGCACCCGTCGTCTGATTGGCCGAGGTGCCGCTCGCTGGGGAAGCGCTGTCCGGCGCGCCGCACCCGGCGAGCAATATGGCCGATACGCCGACAACGGTCCATATTTTCATGGCTTTCATCTATCGTGACTCCTTTTCGTCAAGTTTTGTTGATTTGTGAAACCGATTCGCGAATCTGGTAAATGGACGCACGTTGCACGCCGCGGTGTTACACTTCTTCGCAAAATCCTTTACGCCAGTGAGCCGGGATCCCTTCACGTTGAAGATTGGACGCACGGATTCGTGCACAGAAAAGCCACCTGGACGGTACTCTTTGTCACAGGTGGCTTTCGCTTGTGCGGAACAGCCGTTATGCGACCAGTTGGTCCGGTACGCGCAGCTCTCGGCCGCGGACCTTGTTTGATTTGACCACCATGAGCAACACCAGTGCAACGGCTCCATAGAGTGCCGTCATCCACACGGATGTCCACAGGGATGGCAAGTCGTGAATGGCAATGATGTTGCGAAGTCCGGTCACGCCGTACGACATCGGCAACAGCGGGTGCAGCGCCTGAAAGAACGGCGGGACCAGCTCCGGCGGGAACGTACCGCCGCTGGATGTCAGCTGCAGGAGCAAAAGGACTATGCCGACCACGCGGCCGCGGCCCGTCCCGAGGATGCTGATAAACATCCCAATCACCGTGATGTACGTGACAGACAGCAGGATGTTGAACAGGTAGAACAGCGGGACACTGGTGACGTCAAGTCCGAGACCGTACAACAGGACGGAGGATGCCACCACAGCCTGGGCAATGCCAATTCCCCACAGCAAAGCGAATTTGCCGAGCATGACGGTCTGGTGCGCAACCGGTGTGAGTTTCCAGCGCCCCTCCCGAATCGGAACGAGGAAGAATACCATGAGCGCACCGACCCACAGGCTGAGCGGGACGAAATAGGGCGCCAGACCCGGTCCGTATTTGTCGACAGGGTACAGCGCATGCTGGATGGCGTTAATCGGGTGTGACATCCGCTCCGCAGTCAAATCGGGATTACCGAGTTGGCCAGCGGTGACGCTGTCCGACACCTTGTTCGCAAACGTGTTCTGGCCGTCTGCCAGTTTCGACGCTCCCTGGGCCAACTGGTTCGCGCCGGATTGCAGCTGGTCCATGCCCGTTGCGAGTTGGTGGCTCCCAGCCTGTGACTGAACGAGGCCATTCTGAACTTGCTGTGCGCCATTCTGCAGCTGTACCTGCGCCGACTGCACCTGTTTCACGCCTGTGGACAGTCGGTCGAGGCCGCCTTGAATCTGCCCGAGTGCATTGTTCAAAGGGGCAATGTTGGATTGAAACTCTTGCGTGCCTGCTTTGAGCGCACTTGCGTTCTGGGCTAGCGCCTGGAGGCCGTCCTGCAGCTGGCTGTGGCCCTGCTGAATGCCTGACATGGCACTCGACAACTCTGCTGCGCCTTGGGCGGACTGCTGCAGTGCAGCCTGCAAGGTTTGTAGCCCCGAGTTGACGTTTTGCAAGACTGCAATCGCCTGAACAACGCGCGAATCAGCGGAAGCGCCCGCATCCTGCTGGTAGCTTTGAAGCAACGCAAGGGCCTGGGAGACGCCCGTCTGCAACTGGCTGACGGACGACTGTTCGACGCTCAGCCCGTCTGCAATTTGCTTGCTCCCGGACGCCGCCTGGTCAATCGCTTGCTGCAGTTGTCGGCTCGCGTCTGCCAGTTGCTGCGCCGCGTCGGCCAACTGCGCGGTTCCCGTCGCTAACTGCCCTGTCGGTTCGGAGAGCGGTCCCAGCTTCTGGCGGATTTCTTTCACAGCCTCAAGAGACTGCTGCAAGCCGCCTTGAACCTGAGAAGTTCCTCTCTGCACCTGGCCCAGGCCGCTCACCACCTGGCCGTTTCCGGGGACAAGTTGCTGCAGCGCATTATCGAGTTTGTGCGATCCGCTCGTCGCCGACTGCATCGAATCCGACAGGTCGCGCGCGCCGTTCGCGACTTGGTCACTGCCCTTTGCGAGGGTATTCGCCGTTTTCGCAATCTGGCTCATGCCGTTCGCAGCTTTCCCGACCACGTCAAGCAGCCGCTGGATGTACTTCTGGCTGAGGTTCTCGGCGAGCTTGGCGGCGATTTCGTCCTGCACGCGCTTCGTGATCTGTCCGGCTAAGTAGTTTCGGCCCTGGTTCGGAACAAACAAAAGGTCCGCCTTGCGCGGATGATCCGTGCCGACGCTCAACAAATCCGACGTAAAGGACGGCGGAATGTCGAGCATCATGTAATACCGGTCGTGGTGAACTCCGTTTTCGGCTTCCGCACGGCTTACGACGTGCCATTCGAGCGCTTTGTCGGAAAGCAATGTCTTCTCCAGGTCTTTGCCGAAGTTTACCGTTTTTCCGTCTTGCCGGCCACCGACGTCTTCGTTGACCAGGGCGACCGGGAGTTTGTCGAGAGATCCGTAGGGGTCCCAAAACGCCCACAAGTACAGAGAACTGTAGAGCAGCGGAATCACCATCATGACGAACAGGCCTAGCCGCCCCAGTTTATTGCGCCACAATCGCGTCAATTCCACGCGGATGACGGTGAGCAGCGTCAACGTAGGTCACCTCCCCTTCCGGCAACTGAACAAAGCCATCCACGCCGGGGAGCGCGGTGTACAACAGAGTTGTGAACAGGACGCCGGTCCCCCGTTCGTTCAGGTCCCGAAACCAGCGCCCGGCCAAGGCGCACTGTTCTTCCGTCAGACCGCGCAGCGGATCGTCGAGCAGCACGAAGCGGGGTCGGCCAGCCGCCGCAACGGCCAGAGATACGCGGAAGTGTGAAAACGCATCGAGGTCTTTGATGCGGACTTTGGCCT
>CAZYAH010000271.1:0-3509 GCA_964645595.1 uncultured Alicyclobacillaceae bacterium
TCCTTGCGGAGCAAGAGCATCTCTGCCCATTGTACCACTGCTTTTGATCCGGCCGCAAACAAAGATTCGGAAGACTCAGCGCCGGCCGTCTCCAGCTGGCTCGGGACCAGGTCTTCCCACGGCAGCGTATTGCGCAGGTCCGTCAGCGGAAATACAAAACAGCGGGACAGTATCGTCGGCAGCACTTGCTGCAAGTTGCTCGCGGTGAGCAGCGCAAATACGGAAGGGTTTGGTTCTTCAAGCGTCTTCAGCAAGCGGTTCGCGGCCACCACGGTCATCGTGTCGACCGCCGGAACGGTGTACACTAAGCGTCCGCCGCTGTGGCTCTTGCGCGACAACCGCTCCTGAATCTCCTCAATTTGGGATGTCTTGACCGATCCGCTGTCTCCAAGCTCGACCCGCAGCGCATCCGGGTGCTGGGTCTGCAGGCAGCTCTCACAAACGCCACACGGCGCCCCGGGCGCCGTGCACAACAGCAATTTTTGCAAATATTCCGTCAATAGTTCCGCATCCTTGGGGTTTCCCACAAACAACATGGCGTGAGGAATCGTTCCTCGCTCAATTCTCTGGTGCAACGTCCGTAGGTGGTCGTTCTGTATCGGCCATGTTTCAAATGGTGCAATCGCTATCATGGTGGCTCCTCAAAACTGTTCAAACTGTTCGACGTCCAGGACGAACACGGTCGCCCCGCCCACCTGAACGCTCACAGGGTAGGGAACGTACGACTCCAGCTGACTCCCCATCGGCGACATGGGCGTGACCACCTGTTCGCGGGAGCGGCAACTCGACTTGATAATCTCCAGCACCTGCGGCACCTTGTCCTCCGTGGTACCAATCATGAACGTCGTGTTTCCTGCGTGCAGGAAACCGCCTGTACTGGCCAACTTGGTCGCTCGGATGCCTTCCTTGACGAGGTTCTGCGCCAAGCGCTGACTGTCCTTGTCCTGGATGACGGCAATCACCATTTTCATTTGCGACACCCCTTTCGCTAAGCCAGGTCTAAATTCGATTCGCCACGAAGTTCCAGATCTCCTGCTCAATGACATCTGGCGCAGCCGTCGCGTCGAGGACCACTACGCGGTCCGGCTCCGCCGCGGCGATGCGCAGAAACTCTTCCCGCACTCTCTGGAAGTATTCCGCGTTCCGCCGTTCAATCCGATCCGGTTGGTTTCCCACCCGCGAATGGAGCACGCGGGACTGGCTCTCCGCCACTGGCAAATCGAACAGGAAGGTCAAGTCCGGCTTGAGCCCTTGCGTTCCAAACTCGTTGATCCGCGCCACCACGTCCGTCCCCAGGCCGAGGCCTGCCCCCTGGTAAGCGAGGCTCGCGTCCACGTACCGGTCGCAGAGCACAATGTCTCCCCGCTCGAGCGCCGGTCGGATGACCTGGCGGACCAGCTGGGCGCGCGACGCAGCGTACAGCAATACCTCCGTCTCATCCGCCAGCTCCCGGTGGGCTGGATTCAGCAGAATCGCGCGAAGCGCATCACCAATCTCTGTTCCACCCGGTTCCCGCGTGCACACCACTTGTCGCCCGTGTACTTCGAACTTATGACGCAACCGCTCAATCTGTGTGCTTTTGCCCGCGCCATCCAAACCTTCAAATGTGATGAACACGCCGTTCACTCCTCTGCTGCTGTGCCTTGTGCATCTTCCAGAACTGCGATTTTCCCGTCCTGCACGCCGTGTACATCGCTGTGCGCCGTAAGCAGCTGCTCGACAAACTCGAGGACTTCCTCATCCAGCCTTTGCCCCGGGACCACCACGGGAACCCCCGGTGGATACGGCGTAATCATGCCGCCAGCCACCTTCCCGGCGGCGTCCCGCAGATCCACCCACCGGCTCGGCTTGCCGTAGGCGTCGCGGGGTTTAACCGCGAGGGACTGCACGCGCAGCTGCCCGTAGAGGTCCAGTTTCGGCGCAGGTGGTGGCTCGCGGTCCAGCCCCTCCGCCGCAAGCGCTGCCGCCAGGGCCGACTGATATCGGTTCAGGTCCCGCGCGGTCAGTCCAAATCCGAATACCGCCAGGACCCCGGCTCCGTCCGCGTACTCGACAAAGACGCCGGCAGCTTGCAGAGCGGACTGGATTCGCTGGCTTGCCGCGATGGAGCCGGTGGGGATCCATTGGCGCAGCGGATCGAACTTTGGCGCTCTACCGACCTGGATTGACGCGCGTTCAAGGGCGGTCATCAAGTCTGCAGCCGCTTTCGGCCCGTCGGTCCGCAGCCAGGCCTGCGCCGCGTCCAGTGAAGCGAGGAGCAAGTACGAAGGGCTGGTGGTCTCTAGCGCAAGCAACCACTGTTCCAGCCGCTGTGCGCTCACCCGCGCTCCCTGGTGGTGGACCCAGGCGGTCTGCGTCAGTCCCGGCAGCATCTTGTGCACACTCTGGACCACCACGTCGGCTCCGCACGCCACACTGTGTCTCGGAAAAGCCTCGATTAAGCCGAAGTGAGCGCCGTGCGCCTCGTCCACCACGAGCGGTAGACCCGCTTCGTGGCACACTTCCGCGAGCCCTTGCACGTCGGCGACCACCCCTTGGTACGTTGGCGACGTGACAAACACGGCGGACACGTCGGGGTGCTTGTTCAACGCTTCGCGGAGGGCGGCCGGAGTCGGCGGGTGATGCCGACCGTCCGACTCGTCGATGGCGGCAGGCAGGAGGACCGCATCCGCATTGGCCAGCACGAGACCGCGCCAGGCGCTTTGGTGAAACGGCGTGGCCATCAGCAGTTTGCCGTTGTCCGCTGTGGCGAGAATGGCCGCCATAATCCCCGCGGAAGACCCGTTGACGCTGTAAAAGCAATGTTCACTGCCGTAGTGCCTGGCCGCCAACTGCTGGGATTCCGCAATACATCCCGAGGGCGCGTGCAGGTTGTCGAGTCCTGGCAACTCGGTCAAATCCAGCTTTGGCGCCTGGCCAAGCCAGGCCGCCAACGGCGTTGGCAGGCTCCGGCCCTGTTTGTGCCCAGGCACGTGGAGCGGCACGCGAAGTTGTTGCGACATTTCAATCAGCGCGCGCAGAATTGGTGTTTCACGCAAATCCACAGTCTTCCAATCTCCCGTTCCTTCAGTGGCCTTTTCATATGATACAATGGGTGTCACTGCTAAGCTAGACAACTTGCGACGGCTGTTTTATCGTGAAATACAATCGTGAATTCCAGTGGCCAGAACTCGAGTTCTGCACTCGATGGGAGGAGACACCGTGTCCATTCAACAGACAAACGGACTGAGTCTGATTCTGCGCTTGAAGATTCACTCCAGTTCCGCGTTCAGTGAAGTGGCGACAGCCATCGGCGAGGCGGGTGGCGACATTATTGCCGTGGACACTGTTCACGTCAGCAAGGACAACGTCATCCGCGACATCACGGTCAACGTCCACAATGAGGCGCACCGCGAACGCGTGGTCGAAGCGCTGTCCCGCCGCCCAGGAATTCAGGTCGTCAACGTGTCGGACCGGACCTTCCTCGTACACCTCGGCGGAAAGATTGAAGTTCAACCGAAAACCCCGGT
>CAZYAH010000272.1:0-3505 GCA_964645595.1 uncultured Alicyclobacillaceae bacterium
CGCGGATCGACACCTGGTCGCTGACCAGTCTCCAGCAGCGCCTCGTCAAGACGGGCGGCCGGCTGGTGAAACACGCGCGCTACTACTGGCTCCTGCTGGCGGAGAGTCACCTGACTCGGCGCCTGTTCGGGTCGATGCTCCGGCGGATCTGGGCCCTGCCGGTGCCGACGGGCTGACGTGCAGCGAGCGCCACGGAGCAGCTCTGACGCAGAACGAGCACAGGCAGGGAGAGGTGTGCGAGCAATGCCCCAGAACAGGTCGCGTCCGGGACGTGCGACCGCACGATGAACCCCGCTGACGGTGTCGGGAGCCTGACGAATGGGCCACGAACACATCCGGCCCACGCGGAAGGTCGCCTGGTGTATAAAGGTGCCGACCGGGACGGCCAAAATGGAAATCCCTTTTGAAAGGCCGCCATGGCGACGCGTTGCCACAGTTGTAGGATAGCGCGGTAATGCGAACCGAAATTCCTCGCGCGAAGCGCCTCGCCTTGACGGTCCCGATTACCTACCGGCTCACGGGCGATGAAGAGTGGTTGCAGGGGCGAATCATGAATATCAGCGAGTCCGGGGTGATGTTCGGTCCGGCGGCCGTCGAACGAGGGCGTTCTATTGAGGTGATCTTCTCCACTCCGGCTCCAATTGAATCGCTGGCCCAGGTAAACTGATCTGCCTCGCCGAAGTCGTCCGGACCACGCCTGGGGGAACTGCGGCGGCGCGGTTCGACGAGTGCCGGTTCCTCATCGACGCGTAGGGCTGCGGTAGGCGGCAAGTGGCACGCGGACGTTGATCCGCTGGCGGCGCGAGTACGAGACTCTGGCCCGAAATCTGCAATATAGACCCACAGGATCTCTTAACTTGATGGGAGATGTCGGAACTTTTAGTTGTGGGTGCTTAGTAGGTTAGCGGCTTTGGTCTTCGTGGAGGAGTCTCGGCGTTTCGTCAATCCATGCACGCGTAATTGTGCATCAGCGCAAAGCCGGAGGTTCTCAAACCGGCACTACAAGACAAGGGTGGTTCCTATGGGCTCCAATAACATTGTAAGCGATGTGGCGCAAGAGGTGTTCAGGCTGCTGAGACAAAAAGGACCTTTGGCTCCGGTTCAAATCAGCAGCGACTTGCTCATTCCATTGAATGAGGTTCATAGCGCCCTCGTCACCTTGCGTGATCAAGGAATTGTCGAACCACGGCCCGACCGTGATAGAAGTCGAGAGTATTCCGACGACCTTATGGCTTGGGGACTCGCAACGACGTTCTCTAGTCCGAGGTCGTAGTGAGGGGCTGCGAACTGACCTCTTGCCCGCACGCTGACAAATTCGCAGTGCGGGCATTTTCATAATTCACAATCACCGCATTGCCATCACACTGGTCAAGACGAGTTACTAGCTGTGCCTTCGATGCTGCGCTACCTTGCTGATCCACTCTGGGGCGTGCTGGCTGGTGTGATTATTTCCCTCATCTTTACAATAGAGATCACTGTTAAGAATCCATCCAAAGTTCCTTTTTTACGAATTCTCAAGCGAGCGCTGTTTGGTCTGGTGTTATTTGTCCTCGTGTGGTTCGTGGTAGCCTCCACGGCTTATTCCTTGGTAGTGCTGAAGTGGGGTGATAGCATCAGCCCAGGAGCAGGCCGGGTAATTGGCCTGTTCACTGGTCTCATCTTGCCTCAGTTCCATTTGCAAAACGTTCCCATGCAGCCCAGGTGGTTTGCACAGCCATTTCGTTTTGTCGCGATCTTACTGGTTAAATTCACTGAGGCGACAACGCTCTATTTCGAAACAGTAGTCAACCGTGAAGAACGGAAACTCGTCGATGACCTTCTGACCGGAAAGCTTACCGATAATTACGAAATAGCAATTGACCGGCTTTATGAATTCCACAGTTTGTTCATTCTGCTGAATCTGGGCAGGAATTTGCCGAAAGCCGATCACCGTAAGGCACTAGGTGTGGTCGAGTGTGCCAACACAGCTCTCAAGTGTACTCTTCTCCTCCGACATCTTGGCTGGACGGCCATACATGACGTTAAAAGCATTGGTGCTAATCCGTTGCAGCTCCTTCCAACCTGGCCGCTCGTGCGAGACCGTCGCGTCCTCAGAGACAGGCGCCAGAGCGATGCAGGATATAATCCAGACAGACGCCGTGTGTGTCGACGCTCACCTGAGACCGCGTAAATATGGACTGCGCTCGTCACGGCGTTCGTATCTTTGATCTTTTTCTTTTTTCTTCTGGCAAAGAAAAGTAATGGGCGTGGGCGGTGTGGGAAACCGCGTTCTGTGTGGTTTTCCAAGCGGCTCTACGGGCAGCTCATAACACCCAAGTTCACCCTAAAGTTATCGAACGCTCCTGTTATGCCCCCCGGTGCAGATGGACTGCCCGCGCCGAGATCAAGATTGACATGAGTCGATCCTGTAGGAACACTTCCGCTTCCGACGTTAACCCAAGAGCTGCCCTGAATACAAATCCAGAGAGCGTCAAACACTCTCACGTCCCCAAAGTCTCCGAAGTCCCTGTATTGCGGTCTTCGGATAGCGGCTCAGTGTAGCCACGTCATTCGACGGCGAAGGACATCGGGGACTCCAGGGACGGCGTCATTCTTACCGAGTGGGCCGGAACTGTTCACTGTGTTGCTGCGATGGAGGTCCATCCACACGTTCTCAAATGAGTTGTGCCGCAACCGTCGGCGCTGATGAGTCGCATTTCTAGCAAGACCTTGCAGGGCTTGTTCGGCGAACTAACTAAGGCTCCTCACCGCTGTCTTCATTATCGTAGAGCACTCTTTGGTGTGACGCCGCTGCAACGGGTGCCGAGTAGCGCCACCGACCGCCACCGTTCGTTCTGGGCGACCTTCTGAGCGACTCTGAGGTTCTCCACGACCGCGGCGATGGTCGTGCGCCACCGACGAACCAGTGACGACCCCAAGAAGCCGCACATCGCCATCTCTCGGCGGCAATATATCGCCAGGTGCCGCACACGCCCTGCCAACGAACTTGCTCGCGTCCGCGCTTTGCTCTCGTCGGTGCAGCCTAGTTGCAGCCGCGCACCAGAAATACCAGGAACAACAGCGAGGCGGGTACGCCCATCGCCCACAAGAGGATGTATCCAATCGCGCCTTCGGACTGCTTGAAGGCACGATACTCCCTGACGGTCTTCATCATATTCACCTCAGCCGCGCTATCTCAACGCGCTCCGACGTTGAATGGAATGCAACAGAAGGGCCGAGGTATGGCTAAGCTGAGCGCAGATTGGGATTGGATTATGGACAGGACCAATGGCGACTGCCGGGAATGGAACTGCCCAATGACAACGTGGTCACGGTGAGGTTGCCCCCAAAAACGGTGGATCACGTGAAGGCGCTGGCACTAAAACACGGGACGACACGCTCGACCATTCTGCGCGAAGCCGTGGTCGATTTCGTGCGGCGGAACCCTCTCTAGGCTGGCTATGCCGACGTTTAGCAGCCCGTGGTGAAAGTCTGAGTTTGATCAAGTTAGGGATCGACACGATCG
>CAZYAH010000273.1:0-3486 GCA_964645595.1 uncultured Alicyclobacillaceae bacterium
AAGGTCTTGCGATGTCCCCGGAAATACTCTGCCAATTCAACAACGTACGGTTCTAGTTTTTCATCATCCTGCACCAAAGCGCTGTTCGGGACGCGCTTCTGGACCCAATTGGACAAAGCTTCAAACGGTTCATTCGGGGAGCCTACGTAACAAAGCCCGTTCGGCGTCGCTGCGATGTACATTTGCCAATGTTCATAGACAAACAAAGTCCAAAAAACCGTATTCTCCATATGGATCCCCTCCGGGGCAAGTATACCCCGGATGATGGCCGCAAGTACGATTCTTCGAATATAAGAGCAAGATTGCAAAATTACGCTGCATAACTCCATGCTAAGAATAGGATTGTATCGTTCTGTGATGAGTGGGAGGATTTACGTGGCGAATCGGCTTCCGCAAGGCTCCTGGGAAGAGGACAGGCAAGAGCTTAAATTGACTGTGCCGAAGGAATTCAGCTTTGCCGAAAACATGAAATACCTGTCCAGGGACCCAAACGAATGCATGTTTCAGATCAAGAACAACCGGATTTACAAAGCGATCCCGATAGAAGAGGAAACTTCATTGATTGAAATCCGTGCGGATGATGAAGACGCTCTTACCGTACGTTTCTTAGGAAACACAGCGCCACACGAATGGGTACGCACCGAGGTGGCGCGATACGTGATCGAGTGGTTTGATTTGGAGACCGATTTGCGACCGTTTTACGAATTTGCCAAGAACGATCCGTTGCTTCAACAAGCAGTCAGCAGATTTTATGGACTTCGTATCATCGGGATTCCTGACTTGTTTGAGGCTCTCTGCTGGGCCATCATCGGACAGCAGATCAATCTCCCTTTTGCGTACACGTTAAAAAGGCGGTTCGTGGAAACATTCGGCCGACACGTTGAGTGGGATGGAGAACGGTATTGGATATTTCCGTCCCCGCACGACATCGCGGCATTGAAGGTCAGCGATTTGACTGTGTTACAAATGACGGCCAAGAAAAGCGAATATCTGATTGGAGTCGCTCAACTTGTATCGGAAGGCAAATTGACAAAAGAGCGCTTGCTGGGCGCGGGGGACTATAAGACAGCGGAAAAGATGCTATCAAACATCCGGGGAATAGGGCCTTGGACGGCGAACTACGTCATGATGCGCTGCCTGAGAGTGCCTTCTGCTTTTCCCATTGATGACGTCGGACTGCACAACGCATTGAAACATCTTCTCGGTTCCGCGAATAAGCCTTCCAAAGAAGAAATCTTAAAGCTATATTCAAGATGGACCAACTGGGAGGCGTATGCAACTTTTTACTTGTGGAGATTCCTGTATTGACGATCCCGCTTGCAAGTAGCAATCGAAACAACCTAACATCCAGTGACAAACTTGTACATAAGGGAGGATTCATTCCATGTATCGTTCGATTCAAGAGTTCATCGCGGATTGGAATCACGAATCAGCGTCGACACAGAAGGCGCTCGACGTTCTGACCGACGCTTCACTGTCTCAGCGGGTTAGCCCAAAAGACCGTACGCTTGGAGAATTGGCCTGGCACATCACAACCTCCATCCACGAGATCATGACGCATGCGGGGCTGAAACTTGAGTCGGTTGGCGATCCGAGTGCGGTTCCAGCGTCAGCCCGGCAGATTGCGGATGCTTACCGCGTTGCCAGCGAGGGCTTGATCAACGCCGTCCAGGGGCAGTGGACCGACGCGACGTTGCAGGAAGTGCGCAATATGTTCGGCATGCAGTGGCCGAACGGAGTAACCCTCAACGTCTTGATCCGCCACCAAATTCACCATCGGGGCCAGTTGACCGTGTTGATGCGTCAGGCCGGATTGCAGGTGCCTGACATTTACGGACCGGCCCGGCGCGACTAACTTTTCGCCAAGTTGCAGTTGCGATAGGCTCATCACACATATGACGGACCTGCGGGCTCAGACTGTGTCTGGGCCCGCATGCGCAATAAAGTGGTCTCCACGAGTCATCCCTCTTCCCCCAGGCGCCACTTCCCGCTTGATGCTGCGCGAACCCCACATGGCGCACAGTATGACGCCCTCGCGAAACGACAAGACTGTCTATAGACGTACGTGGGTACTGAAGGTGCTGTGAGGGCTTAATGCATGGAACATCCGACTCTGATCCTACATGTTTCCGGGTGGGGATTGGCAGCCTGCTGCTTGCTAGTCTTATTCGCAGTTGTCTTGCTCCTGCCAGTATGGGTTCGCCACATTGTAAATCAACAGGTTGACCGTGTTACGAACAGGTTGTTTACCGAACCCTATACAAAAAATCTCCTGGAAGGCTTCAATGCCTTGCGGAAATTCGGGGTCCAAACGACGTTCGAAAACGAGTTGCGATCCCATCAACCGCACCATTTGTCCAAGCCCATCGGCACGCACAGATCATTCCCGCACTTTGACGGCCTGCTATTTTCTCCGGCCCAACTGACGAGAGCCGCCCTTGATTACAACGTTCCGGTGTCAACGGAAACCGTGGTGGGCAAGAACGCGAGAAAACCGCTCGTGCTTTCGATGCCCATCATGATCACCGCCATGGGGTACGGGGTTGCTCTCAGCAAGCCATTTGTTCGGGCAATTGCCAAAGGCGCATCCATGGCAGGCACCGCCATGAACACGGGGCAAGGTCCGGTTTTGCCTGAGTTCCGCGAGTTAGCGGACAAGATGATTGTGCAATATCACGGAGCGCCCTGGCGGCCCTCTGAGGCGGAATTGCACTCTGCGGACATGATTGAAATCCGCTTTGGACAAGGTGCAAACGCCGGATGCGGATCAATCATTCCGTCGACTAGCGTCACAAAGGAAATCCTGACAGACATGGGCTTTCCGGAACAATCTGGCCATGACCTTTACATCCCCGCAGGCATTACAGGAGTTCATTCCGTGCGTACACTGCGCAGGCTAGTGCATGAGCTGCGAAAAACTGGGCGGGGGGTGCCTATTGCCATCAAGCTGGCCGCCAATCTCACTCTGGAGCAAGAGCTGAAAATGGCGATTCAAGCGGGTGTGGACGTGATTGTACTGGACGGCGCACAAGCTGGGACTCAGTCGGCTCCAGGCATTTTGGTGGACGATTTCGGGCTGCCAACCTTGCCCGCTTTGTGTCGAGCGGTACAGTTTCTAAAGCGACATGGGTTGCGGAAGAAAGTTGACCTAGTGATTGCAGGTGGCATCCGTACTCCGGGAGATGTTCTGAAAGCACTGGCTCTCGGAGCTGATGCGGTCTACATCGGAACCGCAGCCCTGTTTGCCGCTATGCATACGCAGATCACGAAGTCCATTCCGTTTGAACCTCCTACGCAGCTGGCGTGGGCCGAAGGGTCTTTGAGCAAACAGTATGACGAGGATGAGGGCGCGCAAAGTTTGGCCAACTTCTTGCTCAGTTGCTGTGAAGAGATGAAAATCGGCGTTCACGCCTTGGGAAAAACTTCAGTGCACGATGTGTCCGAAGAAGACTTGTTTGCGTGGGATCCGGAAGTTGCGCGGATTAC
>CAZYAH010000274.1:0-3478 GCA_964645595.1 uncultured Alicyclobacillaceae bacterium
GTTTGACTACGCAGAGTACGGCGGCGCTCCGTTTCTCGGCGTGGCCGGCGGTTGCTTCAAGGCGCACGGCAGCAGCAATGAGCGCGCCTGGTACATGGCGTGCACACAAGCTGCGCGGTTCGTGGAGAACGATGTCTTGCGCCGGCTCGGGGAGGACCTGGGAACCGCGCAATCACAGGTCGACGAATAGTCGACGAATAAAGGAGGATAACGATGGCGGAAAAAATTCGTGCAGGGATTCTCGGTACCGGGTCTGCGCTCCCAAGCCGAGTCTTGTCGAACGCGGATCTGGAGAAAATGGTGGATACCAGCGACGAGTGGATTGTCACGCGGACAGGCATTCGCGAGCGGAGAATCGCTGAGGCAGGCGAAGCTACTTCGGATTACGCGGCCGTAGCTTGTGAACGCGCCTTGGAAAGCGCCGGGATTGCCGCTGCGGACGTTGACATGATTATCTGTGCAACGGTCACGCCGGACATGATGTTCCCGTCCACCGCGTCCATCATTCAGGATCGGATAGGTGCGACCAAAGCGGGAGCGTTCGACTTGTCCGCCGCTTGCACAGGCTTTTTGTACGCCCTGTCGTCTGCGGTGGGCATGGTTGAGTCTGGGCGCTGCAAGTACGTGTTGGTCGCGGCAGGAGACCTCCTGTCGAGAATCACTGACTACACGGACCGCAGTACCTGTGTCCTGTTCGGCGATGGCGCCGGCGCTGTCGTCGTTGGACCCGTGGAAGGGGAACGCGGATTTTACGCGTTTGACCTCGGATCCGACGGCAGCGGCGCAAAAGTTCTGTACCTGCCTGCGGGCGGATCGAGAATTCCGGCGTCGCACGAGTCAGTGGAAGCTCGCCAACACTTCCTCCGTATGCAAGGGCAAGAGACCTTCAAATTTGCGGTCAAGGCGATGGCGGACTCCACGGAGCGCGTATTGGAAAAATCGGGGCTCGACCGATCCGATATCGACCTGTTGGTACCGCACCAGGCGAACATCCGCATCATTGAGGCCGCGCGGAAGCGGTTTGGCCTGGCAGAGGAAAAAGTCATGGTCACAATACACAAATACGCTAACACTTCGGCCTCCTCGATTCCCATTGCGCTCGACGAAGCGGTGCGGGAGGGCCGCGTGAAACAAGGGGATATCGTGGTTATGGTCGGGTTTGGCGGCGGATTGACGTGGGGGGCGACGGCCGTCCGGCTGTGAGAGCCGACGGCGCTTCCTGATGGCCAACTAACTTGATTGCGCGTTGTGCGTTCCCATAACTGTGCGAGGGGAGAATCGCTGGTGAAAGTAGCCTTTGTCTTTCCGGGTCAAGGGGCCCAGTACGTCGGAATGGGCAAGGAACTCCTGGAGAATTACCAGGTGGCGAGAGACACGTTTGCGAAAGCGGACGAAGTCCTCGGTTTCTCGCTGACAGACCTGTGTTTGAACGGCCCAGAATCATCGTTGAAATTGACGTACCACACGCAACCTGCGCTGCTCACAATGAGTACGGCAGCCCATCGGGTGTTCCGCGAGCGCTGCGACATTCAACCGGTGTGCGTCGCCGGGCACAGCCTGGGCGAGTACTCCGCATTGGTCGCTGCGGGCGTGCTTGATTTTGAAACGGCTGTCGAACTGGTCCATTGGCGCGGAAAGTGGATGGATGAAGCCGTTCCCGCGGGAGTCGGGGCGATGTCCGCGGTTTTGGGCATGAGCGCCGACGCTCTCGAAGAAGTCTGCAACGAGGCATCGGGCGAGGGCACTGTTGTTGAACTGGCCAACCTGAACTGCCCGGGGCAAATTGTCATCTCTGGCCATCGCGAAGCGGTCGAACGAGCGGGGGCACTGGCAAAAGAACGCGGCGCAAAGCGCGCCATTCCGCTCGAAGTCAGCGGGCCGTTCCACTGCAGTCTGATGAAACCAGCCGCTGAACGCTTGGCCGCCGCGCTCGCCAAGGCCGAGTTCCACGAGAGCTCGATACCCGTGGTCGCGAACGTCGATGCGGTCGCGCGCACGAATACAGAAGATATCCGCGCCGCTCTCGAAGCGCAGCTGTATTCGCCGGTTCGCTGGGAGGCGGATGTCCGCGCGATGCTGGACCTGGGCGTCGAGGCGTTTGTCGAGTTTGGACCGGGAACTGTCTTGTCCGGCCTAATCCGCAAAGTTGAAAAAGGGATTCCAACCTATCACGTAGAAGATGAAGCATCGTTGCAAGAGGCGTTGCAGGCGCTCGGCGCCGAGTGAATAGAGGTTCCGAAGGAGGATGAAGGTGGCAGGGCGAGTATCCATTGTAACGGGCGCGTCGCGCGGAATCGGCCGGGCGATTGCGGTCGAACTCGGGAAAAACGGCGGTCAGGTCGTCGTCAACTACGTCGGCAGACAGGATGACGCGCGCGAAACCGCGAGAATGGTGGAGGCCGTCGGCGGCCGGGCCATCGTCGAACAGGCGGATGTCAGCATCGCGGCCGATGCGGACCGACTGGTCGAATCCGCGTTGGCGGCGTTTGGGCGCCTGGACGTGGTGGTCAACAACGCCGGCATCACGCGGGACACATTGATCCTTCGCATGAAGGACGAGGATTGGGATGCGGTGTTAAACACCAATCTCAAAGGGGCGTTTAACCTGATCAGATCCGCTGCCCGCCCCATGATGAAACAGCGTTTCGGCCGGATTGTGAACATCGCGTCCGTCGTCGGTATCATCGGCAACGCCGGCCAGGCGAACTACGTTTCCGCCAAGGCGGGGCTCATTGGCCTCACGAAGAGCGCTGCGCGCGAACTGGCCAGCCGCAACATCACCGTGAATGCCGTTGCGCCGGGGTTCATTGAGACGGATATGACCGCGGAATTGCAAGGGGAATTGGTGGCCAAAATGAAAGAGCAGATCCCCCTTGGCAAGGTTGGCAAACCGGAGGATGTCGCGAAGGCGGTGGCATTTCTCGCATCGGAGGACGCAGCGTACATCACAGGGCAAGTTTTGAATGTCGACGGCGGCATGGTCATGTAGTATACTACAGAGGGCTGGGTGCGAATGGGCGAGATTATCCGTCTCGTAAATTCGTACAAGCCCGTGAATCGAGGGGGGTGAAAACATGTCTGATACGTTTGAACGCGTAAAGAACATTATCGTCGATCGGCTCGATGTCGATGAGTCCAAGGTCACGCCGGACTCGACGTTCAAGGAGGACCTCGGCGCAGACTCGCTCGACGTCGTTGAACTGATTATGGAGTTGGAAGACGAGTTTGACCTCGAAATTTCCGACGAAGACGCAGAAAAGATTCGGACTGTGGGTGACGTGGTTACATACATCGAGCAACATCAGTAATCCACAGTAAACAACAAGCAACGGAGTCCCGCGCGGTTGCCGGGGCTTTCTGTTATATAGCGGGGTGACAACGTGAACCGGCGTGTGGTTATCACTGGAATGGGCGCCGTTACGCCGATTGGGAACGACGTACCGACGTTCTGGCGTAACCTGGTTGCCGGGAAATCAGG
>CAZYAH010000275.1:0-3471 GCA_964645595.1 uncultured Alicyclobacillaceae bacterium
TCGGCGGCGTGATTGTGGACAGCGGACGGTTCAACTGGGACAACGGAAAGTTTCCGGGACTGGTTGAGCCCGACGAGACGTACCACGGAGTGTCATACGTGCGCGACATCGGAGCTGCCGCCTACATTGTGAAGGCGCGCGTCCAGCTGTTGCGCGACATCGGGCCGGCACTGTCTCCGTTCAACGCATTCCTGTTCATTCAGGGGTTGGAGACCCTCGCGCTGCGCATGGAGCGTCACTCCTCCAACGCCTACGCGGTTGCGAAGTTCCTGCAGGCACACCCCGCGGTCGAGTGGGTGAACTACCCAGCGCTGCCGTCGAACCCATACTACAATCTCGCTCAAAAGTATCTTCCGAAGGGAGCCGGCGCCATTCTCACGTTCGGGATTGCCGGTGGCTTGGAGGCTGGCAAGGCGTTCATCGACCACTTGCGCCTGTTCAAGCACCTCGCGAACGTCGGCGATGCCCGGAGTCTGGTCATCCACCCGGCTAGCACGACGCATCAGCAGTTGTCGGAAGAGCAACAGCTGGCGGCTGGGGTCACGCCGAACCTGGTGCGGCTGTCGATTGGTCTCGAAACCGTGGATGACCTGCTGGCGGACCTCGACAACGCACTCGCAGCCGTAAAGGTCTCGGCGCCAACAACAGCTTGACTGTAGGGGCTGGTAAGGATGACACAATCACCGCAACGCGCGGTCGACGCACGTTCTCGCATTACGCGGTGGGTGGAAGATCCGGAGTATCGACACGTGGAGGGAGATCTCCTGATCCCGGCGTTTCGCACGGAGTTCGGGGTTCCACTCGAAAATGTGATCATACGTTTTGAAACATGGGGCGCACTCAATGCGGAACGGGACAACGTGGTGGTGATTTGTCACGCGCTGACCGGCGATTCGCACGCAGCGGACAGCAGGCAGCGAAAGGGATGGTGGTCCGGGCTGATTGGACCCGGCAAGGTCGTCGACAGCAACCGGTACTTCGTCGTGGCGACCAATGTGCTGGGCGGTTGCTCCGGGTCCACCGGACCAGCCAGTCCGGCGCCCGACGGGCAACCGTACGGACTGCGCTTTCCGCTCGTCACGATTCGCGACATGGTTCGGGTCCAAGGAGAGGTCCTCAATGCACTGGGCGTGACTGGGCTCTGCGCGGTCATCGGTGGATCTATGGGCGGCATGCAAGCCTGGGAGTGGCCATTTCTGGACCCGCGCGCGATTGGGCACGTCATTGTCATTGCCGCACATGCGGCCTTTTCACCGTTGGCGTTGGGGTACAATTACGCGATGCGCCAGGCAATCGTGTCGGATCCGAATTGGCAAGGCGGAGCGTATTACGCAAGCGGGAGACGGCCGACGGCCGGGCTGGCGACGGCGCGCGCCGTGGGGATGTTGACGTATCGGACAGGTCCGCTGTTTATGGAACGGTTTGGCCGGAACGCGAGTTCCCGTAGTGGCGCGCAACTGCAGAGCCCGGTGGGGGGCAGCGGATTGACGGCGCCGTTTGTAGAACCGTTGTACCAGGTGGAAGAATACCTGGCCTACCAGGGACAATCCTTGAACGCGCGCTTTGACGCCAACAGCTACCTGTATCTGACAAGAGCTATGGACAGTCACGACATCGGACGCGACAGGGGCGGACTTGAGCAGGCGTTGCGCCGACTCGCCGGTCGGCGGTTGACCATCGTGGGCATTGACCAGGATTACCTCTACAGCCCCGCGGAGCTCTGTCGCGATGCGGAATTGGCGCGGGAATGCGGCGTTCAAAGCCGCTACCTGGAGATGCAGTCGGCGTATGGCCACGACGCGTTCCTAGCGGATCAGGGCCAGTTGGCCGACTTGCTGGATGGGTTTTAAGATGTGTCGTGTACACCGACCTGGCTGAATTGGACTGGGATAAATTCCACCGGATATTCGCCTTTAATCTAGCAATAGGACGGAGGTGCCTAATAAAATGGGATAGGAGGTGTTTTCCTTGAAAGGACACAAGATCCTTACCGCATCAGCATTGATTTCACTCATGGTATTATCCCCTGCAATGACGCAGCCCGTACAAGCGACTACGTCCCCTACATCGCAAAGCACATCGAGTTCGACCACTACAACACAGTACAAAGTGGTTACAAGAAAGATTAGAACAGACAATGGATATTCTAACTCTAGCGTTGCTAGCGTGATTCTTGACAAAACAACGTATATGGACATTGATGCGCTGGAGACAGCGTTGCAAAAATTTGGTGTTCCGAATTACATAAACGGAAACAACTGGTTTCTCAACGAAACGCCTGGTGCTGATGCGGCGATTCAACCTATCGATACGACCAAACCGATATCCGTCTACATAAACGGCAAATTTTACAAAACCATTCACTTAATTTTCGATAAAGGCAAAACTTACTTTCCGATTTGGTATTTGATGCAAGCAGTTCAAAAAATGGGGTCTTACGCAAGCTGGAATGGTCAGGAACTTTCCTTGTCCAAATACCCGCCAGCCCACTCCATCGTAAATCCAAATCAGACTTATACGTACACAATCATGCAAAAAGATATACAAAAGTTGGCGGCGATGTATCCTGATTTGGTGAAATACGAAGTGGTTGGGAAAACTGTGTATGGAAGAAATATTTACGCGGTATCTCTCGGAAAGGGACCGGCAACTGTATTCATCAACGGTTCTCACCATGCACGAGAATGGATTACGACAACGTTAAATATGTACATGATTGATCAGTACGCCCTTGCATATCGCAAGAACACGACGATTTCAGGATATAATGTGCGCAAGATTCTCAATAATACTACCATTTGGTTTATGCCGATGGTCAATCCGGACGGCGTTACTCTGGAACAATTTGGCGCGGGTGCATTCCCGAAAAGTGTTCGCAAGCAACTGATTAAATGGAACGACGGAAGCACAAATTTCTCGCGATGGAAAAGCAACGCGCAAGGTATCGACCCAAACCGTCAATACGATGGCGGATGGCGTTCGATCCCTGCGATTGTGAAGGGGCCGCATTACAAAACCTATAAGGGAACGAAGCCATTCCAAATCAACGAAGTAAAAGCCGTCGTAGATCTGGTCAAGAAAATTAACGCTCAAGAAGAGATTTCTTACCATGCTTCCGGCGGGGTAATCTATTGGGGATACCAAATCAGTAAGGCAAATTACGATAAATTTCATTCACTTGCGAAGAAGATAGGCAAGTTAACTGGTTATCCTGTAACCATGCCTCCCGCATCACAAACAGGCGGCGGAATGACCGACTGGTGGACGCACAACATCGGCCGACCTGGCTTCACCATCGAAGTTGGGCCGCCACAAGGAGAACGACCTGTTCCACTCAAGTACTTTTCGAGTATATGGAAACAAAATCGAACTGTTGGACTTGAGCTGGCCATTCAAGGATTCACCCAATATCAAGCACATCCTCATAGCGTTTTGCACTGAAAGCCCGAAAAGGGCTTTTCTTTTTGGATT
>CAZYAH010000276.1:0-3456 GCA_964645595.1 uncultured Alicyclobacillaceae bacterium
GCGCACGAAGTGGCCCTCTTCGCCGCCATGCGCGCGGCGCTGCTCGGCACCATCCAGCGCTTCGATCCCAAGACGCTCGAAGCCGAACTCGAAAAAAATGCCGGCGGCCTGGGCCTGAACCGCAAGGCGAAGCTCTGGGAACTGTTCGCGGCCTACCAGCAGAAACTGGCGCGCGACGCCGACGACGATTTCAACAAAGTCTTCGGGCGCGAATTCATGGGCACCTACATGGCCCAGGTGAAGCGCCTGCGCAGCGGCGGCTAGCTATCAGCAATCTCAAATCTGATACATGAGGTGATCGCGCTCATGCATCCGGGAAAACAGTCGGAACGCAATTCTTCGATTTTCATCAAACTCGTCCGCACTCGATGAACGTGCCGCGATAATCTGGGCGATCGTCGCTTGGCCGTCCACCAATTCGATCATCCGGGCTTCAGGCGCGTCCAGGGTGAATTCGTTGGCAGCACGCTGCAGGATTGCGGGAGTGCCACGGCTTTGGTCCGAAATGCGCACTACCTTGATCGGCGGGCGCAGGTGCGGAACATAGGACAGCCATACGGGCTGCCCATCCTGAGACGAAAAATCGACAGTGTAGTCCTCCGGATTTCGCTCCGGATGGCAAAGCAGGAAGCCGTGCATGCCAAGTGCCTGCCCCAATAGTTCTACCAGATGCCACTGTTCTTCCTGCTTGAGGCGTGACGCCAGCAAGTGGACCAGAAGATCGTCAGGAACGAGGGCGGACAGAGAATAGTCGTAGCGATCCATCCAATCCTGGAATCTGAGGCCGTTGTTCGAGGCGAAGCGCAGCACCTGCGGCACCGTATAGGCGCGATCGGACGGATGCAGAAATGTGTCCACGATGCCGCCGTCAAAATTCAGGTCCGAGGCCACCTTCGCATAGGAGTTCACATGATGCCAGCCAGGCAGAGCTGAGAGCGTCTCGCGCACGATAGCGACGCCTTCGGTCGTTTGCCCAACGCCGAGCAATCGGAACGCTTCCTGCATCATGTACACACCGAACCGGCGATACCAGCCGTAGACCATGACGCTCATTACGCCGTGCGGCAACAAGACGGACTTAAGTTTGCGCAAGCCGGCATCCGGGTCGGGTAAGTGATGCAATACACCGGTAGAGACGATCAGATCGAATTGCTCGCCGAGCTTTTCAATTTCGAAGATACTGAGGCAATGCAGGTGCAGGTTCGCCAAGCCATGCTTTTGCTTTAAGCGGCTCTCATGATCGAGCGATGATTGGGAAATATCGATCCCAACCACAGTACAGGCCCGATTACGATACGCATGCCGGGCTGCTTGCATGGTGCCGCAACCCACGATCAGGATTTTCAGCTTTTCCGGCTCAACCGGGCGCGGCCACAACTTCCTGCGAAACAGAGAGGGATCTGAGCGGTCAAAGCTGCCCGCTTTGAAATCTTCATCGAGGTCGTGAACGGGCAGCGGATAAATCCAATTCTCATATTGTTCGCGTGTGCTGTTCATAGCGCGGCACCGCACTTTTGCGGGTTGGAGTGAGGTGTACGGATCTGCATGGGCCCGGAAATTGTATACTGCGCACGCGACATGTTGCCCCCAACGATTAGCCGAGTGATACGCTTTTTCACCTAGCGAAGATGCAGACCTTCGGGCAGTACCCCCTGTCACTTGACGTTCCGCGATTGCTGCAAGAGGCCATGGTCTTGAGCAATCTGGGGCGCTATGCCGAGGCGCTGGCACGCTACCAAGAAATTCTTTCGGTGCAGCCAGACAATCTCGATGCGCTGAACAACCATGGCGTCACGCTGATGCTGCTGCTGCGGGAGCGCGAGGCGCTCGCCAGCTTCGACCGAGCCCTGAGGATCAAGCCGGATTTTGTCGAAGTGCTGAACAATCGCGGGACATCGCTCGCTCGGTTGCGGATGTTTTCGGACGCGCTGGAAAGTCTGGATCGCGCGCTGGTGATCCGGCCGGACTATGTTGATGCGCTGAGGAACCGCGGGACTGCGCTGCGCGGGTTGGGGAGAAATGAAGATGCGGTGCGCAGCTACGATCGGGCGCTGGCGATAGACCCACGGCAAATCGACGTATTGAGCGACCGCGGCAAGGTACTCGTGAAGCTGGGTCGCCATGAAGATGCGCTGGCGAGTTTCGAGAGTGTGTTGGCGATTAAGCCTGGATTTCTCGATGCACTGAACGATCGAGGTATCGTGCTACTTGCATTGCGGCGCTTTCAGGAAGCGCTAGCGAATTTCGATCAGGCGTTGGCAATTCGGCCTGATTTTGTCGACGCGCTGAACAACCGGGGCTATGCCCTTGAAAGATTGACCCAATACGACGACGCTCTGGCGAGCTACGACCGGGCGCTGGCGATCAAGCCGGACTATGCCGAGGTTCTGGACAATCGCGGCATTGTGCTGGCAAAGCTCGGACGCTTCGACGAGGCGCTTGAAAGCGAAGACGCGGCCCAAAAGATCCAACCAGATTACGCCAAAGCTCACCTGCATGAGGCTTTCACCCGTCTCTGCATGGGCGATTTGCGGTTGGGTCTCAGAAAATACGAATGGCGCTGGTTGGACGATGAACAGAAATTCTCCCGGAGAGAATTTTCACAACCACTGTGGCTGGGAATGGGCAAGCTTCGCGGAAAGACGATCCTTTTGCATGCCGAACAAGGGCTGGGCGACCTAATTCAGTTCGTCCGCTACGCACCGCTAGCTGCTGCCAAAGGCGCCACCGTGCTGCTGGAAGTTCCCGAGGCGCTCGCACCGCTCATGACGGGACTGGCAGGTGTGAGTCGTATTTTGATTTGGGGCGAACCCCTTCCTCTCACTGACTTTCATTGCCCGCTGCTCAGCTTGCCGCTTGCGTTCGGCACAACTCTAGAAACTATTCCGATCTCCGTTCCTTATCTTTCGGCCAATCCAGAAACCGTTGCCGCATGGCGTGCGAGGCTCCCGCAGGGTGGTGAGAAGCTGATTGGCGTGTGCTGGAAGGGTAGTTCAAATTATAAAGGCGACCATGAGCGCAGTATCCAGTTCGCCGATTTTGCTCCATTGCTGTCGGTGCCTGGTATCCGATTCGTCAGCCTGCAGAAGGAGTTGACCGAGGAAGAGCGCCGTCTGGCGGATGCTCTGCCGATTGTTCACCCGGGAGCCGATTTCAAGAGCACGGCCGAGATGATTGCGGCGCTCGATCTGGTGATCTCGGTCGATACGGCTTGGGCGCATTGGGCCGGGGCGATCGGCAAGCCCCTGTGGGTACTGCTGCCGTTTTCGGCACATTGGGTCTGGTTCACCGGGCGCGAGGACAGTCCTTGGTATCCGACTGCTCGTCTGTTCCGGCAATCAAAAATTGGCGATTGGAAGGGCGTGATCCGGAACGTCAAAAAGGAGCTTGCAAAGAAGCTAGATACTGTATAAAAATACAGTATCCATGGCCACCCTTGCAGACCTCCTCCAGCGG
>CAZYAH010000277.1:0-3452 GCA_964645595.1 uncultured Alicyclobacillaceae bacterium
TCATGCAGTCAAAGGAAATCGAGACCCGCCTCACCAACGAAGGCGCGCGCTTCATTCCCATGACGCCCGAGCAGTTCGGCGATTTCGTCAAAGCCGAAATCGCCAAATGGGCGCCGGTGGTGAAAGCGTCCGGTGCGAAGGCGGATTGATCTCACTATCCGACGGTGAACTTATGCGTCGATCGCGATCTGCAAATAGACATCTGCCGGCATATCGCGCGATCTATCCGTGGATCGTTGCATCTACTAATAGATCGTTCTAGCATTCCTCGCATGCAGGATAAACATTAGTTAGGTTGCTAGCGCTAAGATGAAGCCAAAGACGACCTCTTCAATTCTTGATCGCTTGCGGCATCGCTTTCCGCCGATGCGTCTTTACCGCCCAGATATTGAGGAGCTTCTGCGCCTTTCCGATGTGCGCGGTCTGAAAGCAAAAATCTCTGATGACAAATTCGAGTTCGATGGCCTTGACGACGTAAAGGAACATCGAGGAGAACGCGTTCGCCAGATGCATATTGAGTTCAGAGCAGACGAGAACTCCTTCCTTAGATCCGTCGACGTGGAGATCGATTCCGATGGAATCCTGCTGCGATCGTATAAGGACGACAAGCTCGTTCCGTTCTGGCACGAAATAAAGGATTTCTTTGAAAATCGCACGCCATGGTATGCAAAGCTAATGAAACCCCTTGCTTGGGTTTGGGCGGCTACCGTGGTCCTGTGGTTGGGGCCAAACGTCAAAGAGGCACAGACGTGGCCAAAATCTACCCTTTACATCTGGATTGCCTTAGTTTGCCTGACTGTTACTTTGTCGGCTGCGTCATGGCTTTACCTTCGTCAGACTCGCGGCGTCTATTTAAAGCGAGAGCATGAGGTTCAGAGTCTTTGGGACCGCTATGGCGAGAAGCTAGTCCCTCTTGTGATAGGAACTGTTCTCGGAGTCCTCGGAAAGGTACTGGCGGATCAGTTGACTGGCAAATGACGAGGCAGTGTCTCAAACAGCAACCTAACAACCGGTTCGAGAGCGACGCTTGTCGCCCGGCGCGACGCGCCTTCGCACGCGCGCCTCAACCGGGACGTTATTCGGATTCAAACCATGCCTAGTGCAACAATCAAAATCTTTCTGGCCCATGGAGACGCTAAGCGGCTTCGAACGGCAGAGATGTCAAATTGGACCGGAAAAGCTGTTGCTGGCCCTCGCAGTGAGTTCGACAGCGTGCTCGCGCGCGACGAATCACAAAACTCCGGCGTCTACTTTCTGACAGGCGTTGATCCTGAAACGGGAACAAGCGCGGTGTATATCGGGGAGGCAGAATCAGTTCGCGATCGAGTGAGAAGCCACCTCGACAAGGATTTCTGGAATCACATTGTCTATTTCACAAGTAAAGACGAGAATCTGACAAAGGCGCATATCAGGTACCTTGAGGGCCGTTTAATCGATCAGACCAAACAAGCGGGCCGTGCCCTCGTTAAGAATGGTCAAAGCAGTGGTGCGCGACTCCCGGAATCTGACCGGGAGGATATGGAGATTTTTCTAGAGAAG
The DNA here is from genome assembly GCA_964645595.1 of uncultured Alicyclobacillaceae bacterium. Taxonomy (GTDB): domain Bacteria; phylum Bacillota; class Bacilli; order Alicyclobacillales; family Alicyclobacillaceae; genus Alicyclobacillus_A. The sequence goes on from CAZYAH010000277.1 coordinate 1,540, forward strand.
ATTCACCAGCTGCTACCTGCGCTTGGCGTCGAGGTCCTCGTACCAATAACGGCAACTGTCGGTGCCGCAGCCGAGCACGAGCCACTTACTTGCGAAATCAAAGGGCTCAAAGCCACCGGGTACCAAACCGCTAACGGCTTCGTTGTACTCGCCGGTTCCGAAGCGGTTTTGAATGAGCGTCCCTCTTCGCTGAAGTATCCGTGGGCACTTCATTTGCGACAGCAGCTAAAGGACGAGGGCGTACTCTCGATTTCTTCCGATCACTTAGTATTTCAAAAAGACAAAGAGTTCTCGAGTCCTAGTGCCGCTGCAGCGGTGGTTCATGGTGGCCACGCCAACGGCCTTATCGCGTGGAAAAACAAGAATGGCAAAACGCTCAAAGAGATTGAATCCGTATAATCAGCCGTTCCGCGCGACGCCTGACGGCGCGCGTGAACGCCAGCGTTAATCATCAGTCACCGCTTCACCACATGACTAGATAATCCCTATGTACCGTCTTCATTGTTTCAGCCAGTCCGGAAACAGCTACAAGGTCGCGTTTCTGCTGCGCGCGCTCGGGCAGGCATACGAGAACGTGTTCGTGGATTTCATGCACGGGATGACGCGCGACGAAGCGTGGCGGGCGCGGACGAACGAGATGGGCGAGGCGCCGGTGTTGGAGGACGAGGCGCGGCGGCTGACGCAGTCGGGCGTGATCCTGACTCACTTGGCGAGAAAGCATGGCGCGTACGGCGGCAAGACGCCGGAGGAGGAGCAGGAGATCCTGCGCTGGCTGCTGTTCGACAACCACAAGTTCACGAGCTACTTCGCGACCTATCGATTCATGAAGGCGTTCGGCCCGGCGGCGCCGGACCCGGCGGTGATGGCGTGGCTGAAGGGGCGGATCGACGGCACGTACGGCATCGTGGACAAGCACCTCGCCGCAAGCGCGTTCATCGTCGGCACGGCGCCGACGATCGCAGACTTTTCGCTCTGCGGCTATCTCTTCTATCCGGTCGAGGAGAGCGGCTACGAAGTGCAGTCGCGCTTTCCCGGCATCGCGGCGTGGCTCGAGCGCGTCAAGGCAATTCCCGGCTGGGCCTTGCCCTACGACATCCTGCCCGGTGAGCGCATCGCGCCGAAGTGGGCATGAAGGTGCTGCGTGAAGGGTCTCGATACGCAGGAGGCATCCATGTCGTCAACCATTGAAGCGGTTGAAGCCGAAGCATTGCAGTTGTCCGCTGCCGAACGCGCGCGCCTGGTTGAGCGGCTCATCGCCAGCCTCGATGCCGATCCCGATGTGGAGGACGCTTGGGCCGCGGAGGTAGAGCGGCGTCACGCGCAGATCGAGAACGGAGCGGTTTCGTTGCTTCCCGGCACCGAAACTGTGGCCAAGCTGCGAGACGAATTTAGATGAAGTATTGGCTACATCCCGAACCAGAAGAAGACCTCCGGGAGGCGGCCGAGCGCTGTCGTCGCTCTTGGGATCCTGCCGCGCGTCGCGCGGAAGTGGCGGGTTAGTGAGCGTTATGCCCCATGTCGCAGGGGCCGCGGTACACTTTCTCCTGTGGAGGTGCCTATGGAAACCGCGTACATCAGCCGTGACCCCGAGATCATGAGCGGTGCCCTGTGCTTCAAGGGCACACGGGTGCCGGTGCAGAACCTCTTTGACTACCTTGAAGGAAGCTCCTCGCTTGAGGGCTTCCTGGAAGACTTTCCTTCCGTGTCGCGAGTAGCGGCTATAGCCGTTCTCGAAGCCGCGAAGAGCCGGCTCTTTGCAGATGCGGTTGATTCTTGACGAGTCTGTCCCGGCTGGCCTTCGGCGGTCTTTGCCAACCCACTCGGTGAAAACCGTAGGCGAGATGGGCTGGGGAGGCGCGGAAAACGGCGCTCTACTGGCACTCGCGGCCAAGGAGTTCGACGCCTTCCTCACC
>CAZYAH010000278.1:0-3452 GCA_964645595.1 uncultured Alicyclobacillaceae bacterium
AGTCGTACTCGGGGAAGAAAGCGTCACGGTAGAAGACCTCGTAGCGGTGGCCCGCTACGAGGCAAAGGTTTCGTTTGCAGAATCCTACTGTGAACGCGTCCGTCAATCCAGAGCGCTGGTAGAACAATTTCTTGCCGAGAACCGTTTGATATACGGCGTCACGACAGGTTTTGGAAGCAACGTCACCAAGGTGATTTCGCCTGCGGACGCGGAGACGTTGCAGCACAACATTGTCCAATCCCACGCGGTTTCCGTTGGAGCCCCACTTGAGCCGGAAGTTGTGCGCGCCACGCAGTTCCTGATTCTCGTCATGCTCGGGCAAGGGTATTCCGGGGTGCGGTTGGAAGTGTTGCAGGCCATTGCGTCCCTGCTGAACCATCGCGTGGTGCCCTTTGCACCCGGGGACGGATCCGTTGGCTATCTGGCGCCTGAGGCGCACATGGCTCTCGTCCTCCTCGGCGAGGGCAAAGCCTGGTACGACGGCGAGCTCATGTCTGGAGCAGAAGCGTTGCAGAGAGCGGGACTGCAGCCAATTTCGCTGAGTTGCAAGGAAGGACTGGCTCTGACAACCGGCACGACGTCCGTCACTGCCATGGCAGCCCTCGCCCTGTTCAACGCCTGGCAGGCCGTGCAGACGGCCGACGTGGTCGGCGCGATGTCGCTCGAGGCGTTGAAAGGGACCGTAAACGCCCTGGACGGCCGCTTGCATGCGTTGAAACAGCATCCGGAACAGGCGCAAACAGCGGAGTGGATCCGAAAAATTCTGGATGGAAGCGAAATTGCGGCGGCCTATCAGAACTATCGTCTCCAGGACGCACTGAGCCTGCGCTGCATTCCGCAGGTGCACGGGGCCGTTAAGCGCACGTTGAAGGACGCACAAACAAGTATTGTCGAAGAGATGAATTCGGTCACAGACAATCCCGTCATCTTCCCGCAGGGGGACGATGGGGTTGCGCTGATGGGCGGGAACTTCGACGCGACGTACGTGGGTTTGGCTGCCGACTCGATGTCCATCGCCATGGCGAATCTGGCGAAAATGTCGGAACGCCGCATTGACAGGCTGGTCAACCGCCACGTCAGTGAACTGCCCGATTTCCTGGTCGTAAATCCGGGGTTGAACAGTGGGTACATGATTCCCCAGTACACAGCTGCGGGTCTCCTTGGGGAAATCAAGGTTCTCTCCCACCCGGCGACGGTGGACAGCATCCCGACGTGCGCCAACCAGGAAGACGTCGTAAGCTTTGCCTACCACGCCGCGAAAAAGGCGTACCAGATCTCGACCAAACTGGAACACATTTTGGCGATTGAACTGATGGTTGCGGTCCAAGCCCTGGATCTCCATCGCCCGCTGCAACCATCTCCAGTCACCGGAGCCGTGCACCGCATTGTTCGTCAAGGAGTTCCCATGCTGACAGAGGATCGCCTTCTTTATCCGGACATGCAATTCGTCTGGCAACTGGTTCACGAAGGTGAAGTGATTCGGGTCGTTGAAAACATGTTGGGAAACCTCGATTGTTGAGGCGACAGCTTCACAGCCAGAAGGAGAAGGACCATGAGACAGGATCCATTCCAGGCAGCGTTTTCACACCTGTTGATTTCCGGGACATTGGTTCACGAAGCAGACTTTGCCGATTTGCAGCGGGCATACGGCATGGACATTCACCCGCATTTCGCGATGGTGGTCTCGATAGATAGGTATCCAGATTTGGCCGCGGGCCAGTCGATCGAATGGCGACAGGACGTAGGCCACCAGCTGGTCGACGCGGTTTACGGAGCCGTCTCCCGGCCTTTCACCTGGCTGTGGATAGAGGAAGGCGTACTGGCTCTGCTGGTCGAGCTTCCCGAAACGAAATCAAGGCCGAGGGAGTTTGAAGCGCTGACGGTTCGGATGGCGAGAGACATCCAAAGGGCGTCGCGGGCGGTCGGCATATCGGTTTCCATTGGGATTGGCACATTTTACGAGAATCCTCTGGATCTGCACAAGTCCTTCAAGGAAGCGACCCAGTCGATGAGCGGCCGCTTCTTCCAGGGCAATCAAAAGGTTTTTCAGTACGGCAAGGAAGTGAACGTCGGCGAAATCTGGGACGTTCCACTGACTGCCGAGAAAACGGAACTCTTGGCGCTCGTCCGAATTGGCGACGAACAGGGAGTCGAGTCGCATCTGCGGACGCTTCTCGATCGGATGGCAGAGGTCTGCATGCACCACGAGGACTTGTTCAAGTCCGAGGTCGTCGACCTCATTATGCTGATGTCGCGATCCGTTCTGGAATCCGGCATCAGCGCCACAGCCATTCTGGCCAAGAACGCGCGTTTCATCCACGAGCTCTACACCACCATCCGCTATGACAAGTTCGTCTTGAAGGTTTGCGAATACGCCAAGTGGCTGACAGCCCAGGTGGGGCAATCCCAGACTCCCAGGGTCTCGCCTGTCATCCGCCAGGCCATCCGCTATTTGAAGCAGAACCACCGGAGCAGCTTGTCTCTGGAAGAAATCGCAAGATTCTGCTGCCTGAGCAAATTCCACTTGAGCCACCTGTTCAAAAAGGAAGTCGGGGTTGGCGTCATCGATTTTCTCAATCAACTGCGGATTGAAAAGGCCATTTTCTACATCCGGTCGACCGATTTGCCGGTGCAGCAGATTGCGGAACTGGTCGGATTTCAGGACCCGAACTATTTCAGCCGCACTTTCAAAAAGTACACCGGGCGGAGTCCAAGGCAGTACCGGATCGCAATATTGTGCGAACAGCACACAACACCTGCTAGATGAGCGGCAAGCGTTTTCATGTAGGCTTGAAGAAGGAATGAGACCACAGTCTTGACGGGGAAGGCAGTGAAACGCAGATCTGCCTTGTGCCCAGCAACTTAGCGTAAAGAAGGAGACGGAATATGGCAGCACAGAGTACAGCACCGCTCATTCGCGCGCCGCGTGGAACCCAACTGAACACGAAAGGATGGCAACAAGAGGCGGTCCTTCGGATGCTGATGAACAACCTGGACCCGGAGGTCGCGGAACGTCCGGAGGATCTGGTTGTATATGGCGGCATCGGCAAGGCAGCCCGCAACTGGGACTGCTATCACCGCATTGTCGAGTGCCTGAAAGAACTGGAAGCTGACGAGACGCTGCTGATTCAATCCGGCAAACCGGTCGGGATCTTCCGCACGCACAGCCTGGCTCCGCGGGTTCTCATCTCGAACTCGGTGCTGGTGCCGGCGTTTGCGAACTGGGAGACCTTTCACGAGTTGGACAAAAAGGGTCTGATGATGTACGGCCAGATGACCGCAGGCAGTTGGATCTACATCGGCAGCCAGGGGATTCTGCAGGGTACGTACGAGACATTTGCGGAGGCTGCCCGTCAGCATTCCGGTGGAACCCTCAAAGGCACTCTGACTCTGACGGCTGGGCTTGGCGGGATGGGCGGTGCGCAGCCGCTCGCCGTGACGATGAACGAAGG
>CAZYAH010000279.1:0-3441 GCA_964645595.1 uncultured Alicyclobacillaceae bacterium
TGCCAACGAGTGGAGTCAAAAGGTCATTCTCGACATCGTGAAAAACCCTGTTTATGCCGGATATGTCAGGTACGGAAATAAGTCTAAATTAAACAGCGGCAAGGGACGTAGATTTCCGATTACGCTGGCAAAGTCAGACCATGAACCCATCGTTTCTGAACAGGAATTTAAGCAAGTACAACAAATGATGGCTCGTCGAAAGGTCGGTGGCGCACGTAGCGGAACTGGATCACACCCCCTAGTTGGAGTTCTTCGGTGCGGGTTGTGTGGAGCAGCAATGGTAGGACGTACTGAACCTGCGGGTAAAAGTGGCCGAGTTACCCCTTACCACGGTTACATGTGCAATAACCGACGGCACAAGCGTACATGTACCATGAAAATGTGGAAACGTGAAATCATAGAAGAGGCTGTAATAGCTGAACTTGAAAACATGAGGACTGACAGACAACCAAACTTGGATACAAAGACCGAGGATACCGATGCTCAAGAGCGTGCCATTTTGGACCGTCTTCACAAACTACAGGTGGAACGGCAGCGCTGGTTATCGGCTTACCGTCAAGAGGCCATTTCAGCAGACGAGCTTAGAGAACAGCGACTCCGTATCGAACATGAACAACATTCATTGGAGGAACAGCTAAAGCAGTTGCAACGCAACGAAGCCACTAGTTCTTTCGATGAGCTAATTTTGGATCTCAGACAAACCTGGGATTCAGCGACAAACGATGAGCGTAAAGAGTTAATCAGGTCGGTCGCAAATACTATATGGGTTTATGAAGACGGGTCTGTGAAGATTGAGTTGCGTACTGATTTTTAATACCATCGTCACGATGATGGTGGGGCCTATGATGATCCCCATCGCGCTGCGCGCCGGACTGCCCATCATCGGAATTGCCATGGCAATGAATCTGTTCGGCCACGGAATTGCCCTGTCCGGCGACTTCGTCATCCAGGGCGCCCCCAAGCTGACGGGCGCTGCCGCTGGCGTCGGCGTAATGGCCATCCTCAAGGCCAGTATTCCGCTCGTGGTTGTGACGGGCCTGGTCAGTACGGTGCTCGCTTACCTGTTCCTACGGCGCGACATGCGCAGGGGAAGTGTGGTCCTAGAACAGCGAGAAGAAGCCGAGGAGCAAACTCATTTTGGCTTGGCTGCCCGGTTCGCAGCAGTTGCGGTTCCACTCGCCTTTCTCGCGACGATTGTCGGAACCATCAGTCTGCAATTGCGCGGCGGCGATGCAACCGCGCTGGTCGGCGGAGTCAGCCTGTTGCTGTTTCTCGCCATCGCCTTCCTCGAATACGGTTTCAAAGCGTACGAACACGTGATGAGCTTCCTGCAGGCTGGCTTTATCTTTTCCATCAAGATCTTTGCGCCGGTCATCCCGATTGCCGGATTCTTCTTCATGGGGTCGCCGGAAATCTCGCCGCAGATTCTCGGCCAGGGCGCACCCGGTTATCTGTTTGACCTCGGTAAGTTCCTCGCCGCTCACGTCCCACTCTCTGCAGCTCCGGTCGCCATCATCGTGGTCCTGGTCGGAATCATCGCCGGGCTCGACGGTTCTGGATTCTCCGGCCTGGTTCTTGTCGGCACGCTCGCCCAGGCGCTCGGAACCCCCATCGGTGTGGACGTCGCAATGTTGGCCGCCCTCGGCCAGATGGGGTCTGTGTGGAGCGGCGGAGGGACACTCGTTCCGTGGGGCGTCCTGGACATCGCCGGCGTGACTGGATGCAGTCCGGAAGAACTGACGCGGCGAAACTTCCTCCCGGTTCTGTTCGGGCTGGCTGCGGCGACTGTTGTCGCCATCCTGTTGATGTAAGACAAAATACCCGATAAAGAATGAGGTCAATCAGCGACAACTGGCTGACCTCATGTACCGTTATTTCTTTTCAGCCATTTGTGAACAATAGCCTTTGACCGCACAACCGCTGCAACCGCCCGCACAGTGTCCCTTTTTCGCCCGCTTTGCAAAAGCGAACAATTGCCAGGCTGCAAATCCAAGAACGACTGCAATCACGACGTAGATCATAGACGCCCCGCCTTCCCTGTAATTTAGTAGATCCATCGAGCGGCTTGATATACCAGCAATGAGATGATCCAAGCCAGTGCGGCACTGTACACCACAGAGATCAACGTCCATTTCCAGGAACCTGTTTCCCGTTTTAGCGCAGCAACGGTGGACACACACGGTGTATACAGCAAAACAAAGAAGAGAAACGATAACGCTGCAGCCGGCGTGAACGACCCCTGCAAAATGGCGCTGAGCGAACCTTCAGTATCCCCAGCCCCATAGACGATGCTCATCGTCGATACAACGACTTCCTTGGCAAGAAAACCCGTGATCAGCGAAACTCCCGCCTGCCATGTCGCAAAGCCCATGGGCGCGAACAGCGGAGCGATGAAGCCTCCAATCGCGGCCAGAAAACTGTGGTTCATCGACGTGGCGCCATGCCAGGAGAAGTTACCCAGAAACCAAATCAGCACCGACATTCCAAAGATGATGGTCCCTGCTTTTCGAACAAACCCTTTCGCCTTATCCCAGGTATGGAGAAGCAAGCTTTTGAGCATCGGCGCGCGATACGGAGGCAATTCCATGAGGAACATGCCTTCGTCGACCTTCAAATAACTCTTGAACAAATAGGCAGTAACAATCGCCATCAGAATCCCTGTTAAGTAGAGGAGAAAGACCACCTCTGCCTTGCCTTTTTGAAAGAAGGCGGCCACGAACAGCGAGTAGACCGAAAGCCGGGCTGAACAAGACATGAATGGAGCAATCAAGGCGGTTACCATGCGCACTTTGTGATCTTCCAACGTCCGCGTCGCCATGATTGCAGGCACATTGCAACCAAAACCGAGAATGAGCGGAATAAACGCTTTGCCATTTAACCCGATGGCCAGCATGAGCCGGTCCATTAGGACGGCAGCCCGGGCCATGTATCCCGAGTCTTCCAAGAAGGACAGGCATAAGAAGAGGATTGCAATCTGCGGTACAAATACCAAGACCGCTCCAACACCGGCAAGAACCCCGTCGGTCATCAAATGAGTGAACCAGTCCGGGCTGCCCATGAACATTAGAATACGATTCATCCATTCCGTTACAGGCCCGCTGATAAATGTATCCACTTGGTCAGACAAGAATGTCCCGACCCAACTGTACGTGAGTTGAAAAACCAGAAACATGAACAACAGAAAAAGCGGAATGCCCAGAAAGCGATGTAAAAGCAGATTGTCGATCCGATCACTCCACGTACGTTCAACCGTTCGCCTCTGCGTGGACACTTCTTTCAACAACGCTTCAATCCAGGCGTAGCGGGCACAGCGAATCTGGTCATAGGCCGCGTCGCCAAGCCTTTGACGCACGAGTACCATCCGCTCAATGACGGAAGGATGGACATACTGACGGAGCACGTGCTCAATCGTTTCATTGCGCTCCAGCCACATCGTCGCCA
>CAZYAH010000280.1:0-1690 GCA_964645595.1 uncultured Alicyclobacillaceae bacterium
AAACGCACCGGATCAGTTCCGCTCGGAAATCTGGCTAAGTCCGGACGATTCCAGCAAACCCACATACCTTGTTCACCAGCTGCCGGAGAACCAGACTGGCCCAGACCATTTGATGATGGAACCAGCCGACCGGTTGAAACGCGTGAAGGTGGATGGGGTCACGGTCACGGAGACATGGCCCGAAAAGAGGAACGTCCACAAGTACGATCTGGTGATTGACGGCATGCACTATGAGGTACGCAGCTATGTGCAGGATTACAAATACGCATTTACTGCCCAGGACGACGCTGGGGCATGGAAGATCATTGAGTCTGTCATCAAACACCCGAAGTATCTCAATTAGTGCATGTGTCCGACGTGAGTCGCAAACAGTTTTGGCGTCAGGTCTATGCGAATCACCGCCTCGAATATCACTTGGTATGATTTGAGTTGATATCTGTCAATCATTATGGACACCTGACCAGGTCTTCGAATAGACTATAAAAGACTGACTAGTCGGTTTTTATAATCCAAAGAATCTTCGTGGGGAATCTAGCAAATGACTGGTGGAGGGGTAGAGATGTTGAAGATCACAAGCTTGTCCGAATGCACATTTCAACAGGCTTTGACCGTGTGGAACGAAGGATTTCAAGGGTACTTTGCAGACATGACGTTCACGATGGATCGGTTCATGTCGCGCTTTGCACAAGAAGGGCTATCTCCCGAAGTATCCGTCGTGGCGTGGATGAATGAACGACCGGTTGGCATTATTTTGAATGGAATTCGGACCGTCGGGGGGAAACGGATCGCCTGGAATGGAGGCACAGGGGTTGTGCCGGAATACCGGCGGCACGGGATTGGACGGCGAATGATGGAAGCATGCTTGGATGTTTATCGTGCGCACGACGTCGACATCGCCTATCTAGAGGCGATTGCCCAAAACACGCCGGCAATCGCGTTGTATGAACAGGTCGGGTACCGTATCGTCGATCGTGTGAAGTTTCTCAGTCGGACGGGGCCGTTATCAGATGAGGCGTTCGGTTCGTCCGATTTGCCGGGGCACACTGTGGTGACGGGTCTGCCGCATGAAGTGGCGCGGCTCCCCTTCTATCGCGCGTTCGCAGCCTGGCAGACGCAGTGGCAAAGCGTGATCGGCGGCAGATCTGCCATTCTCTTCGATAGTACGGGTTCCCCCGTCGCTTATGCGTTGTACAAGCAAGGGTTAAATGAACGAGGAGAAATTGCGACCATCGCCTTGCATCAGTGCGAAGTGCACCCGAGCGCCCCGGACAAAGATGGCGCGATTCGTCGGTTGCTCCGCGAAGTGTACGCACCGCTTAGCATGGATTGCCGGCGGTACACGGTCAATATCCCCACGTCCAACGAGGTACTCGTACGTGCGCTGGAGGCGGAAGGGTTTACAACGCTGACCGAGCAGGTGTTCATGATGCGCGATATGAAAGGGTGATGTCCGGTGTCCCCGAAGGTCTCTGACGAGCATCGCGCCGAGCGACGTTCCAAGTTGTTAGAGAGCGCACTGCACTGCTTTTCCGAACAGGGCTACGAGGCGACCACTGTGGACGATATTGTCCGCTTCGCGGGTGTGTCCAAAGGGATGCTCTACACCTACTTCAGCAGTAAAGAGGAGATATTCCTGGAGCTCGTGAAACAGCGGACAGAAAAATTTCTTGCACAAATGGACGAAGCCTTC
>CAZYAH010000280.1:1790-3417 GCA_964645595.1 uncultured Alicyclobacillaceae bacterium
GCTGTTTCTGCATTGTACTGGGCGCTCTGCGATGGGATCCATCTCCACGCGTCCCAATTCGCAGACATGCGACACTATGATGCCGTGTATCGAACTGCAATAGAGATGGTCCATCGGCACGTGGTGAATGACAAGTGCGAAATACAGGCGAGATAATGTAGCCTGCACCAGTGGACGGACCAGGGTATCAAACGAAATAGCGTATGTCCGTAAATGCGTCAGAACAAATTGTCCTACCATGTGGGTGGGGCATTTTTATTTTTATCAGCGAGTCAGGCCAACTCACCAGCGGCGGCTGTCGATTTCTCCTGCCGTGCACGCCTACGTCCGTTTGTATGGGCAACTGGACATTTGCCTCGTAACGGACAACGTACCGGTTGTACTTTTTTACGCAGGAGCCGCTTAAATGGACGAATGACTAGGACAACGGCTTATTGGCAGATCATACATGTGTAGTACTTCACGGAAAGGGAGTGTGTCAGAGATGGCTGAAAAGCAATGGGGATACTCACATCCTCATGACAAAGAAAAACACGTCAAGTACCCGTCTATGCACGACTTTGAATCTCCTTCTTATGAATCACCCGCGATGCAACCAAAATTCGGTTACATGCCTCATGGATTTACGAAAGTAAAAGTTCAAGCAACAAAAAAAGTGTACGATCCCGGTTATGCTCATGCACCTAAGCAGCACATGCCATCCCATCATTGCCCACCAATCGTGTGTGATCCGCAATACATCGTCAGGGATTGCTATGTCCCGCGCGAGGTTCCTGTTGTTCATCCTATTGTGAACGTCAACAGACACGTCATTGTGAACGTGCCGAGGCATTACTATCAACCTGTCACACGAGATGTGGTTGTTGATCCAGGATGTCCGGGCTGCGGCGGACACGGATACGACGGATACGGACATTATTGAACAGACTGCGGTAGGTACAAAACTGCCGGCATGGGCCTATGTGCCGCATACTACAACAAGGATGAGGAGAGGGGTAAGAATTATGGACGGATACTTGGGTGGCTTCACTCGTTGGGCAATTGTGTTCTTGATTATCTTCGTGTTGTTCTTCCTGTTAATTCCTGGTTACGGTGCCTATCCTACAGCTGTCGCATCACCGTGCGGGTGCCATGGGTTGTACGGTGGCCATGGCTTGTACGGTGGTTATGCCGGCTCCGGCTATTGATCAAATATCCAACCCAGCGGTCTCCGTTTCGTTCGGGGACCGCTGGGCAATTTCCTAGGCCCTCATTTCAGGCCTCGAGATACTTTTCGTGCGTTCGGCACCTGTCGTTCCAATTAATCAAACTGCTTGCAGAGCTTGCAACACATCCGCTTTGAGGTCGTCGATATGTTCGATGCCGACCGAGAAGCGCACGAAATTGGATGGAATCCCAGCGATGCGCATTTGCTCCTCGGTCATCACTCCGCCCCACATCGCCGCCGTGTGTACCACCAGCGAATCTACTCCGCCCAGGCTAACCGCGTTGTGCGGCAGTTTCAGTGCAGATACGAAGCGCTCCGTCGCTTCATATCCACCTTTAATCGCAAAGGCGATGACTGCGCCGAACCCGCGCATCTGGCGTTTCGCCAACTCGTGTTGCGGATGGCTCGGAAGACCGGGGT
>CAZYAH010000281.1:0-3417 GCA_964645595.1 uncultured Alicyclobacillaceae bacterium
CTTGTCAGACTGCAATCCGCGCACCTTGAAGCGGGCAATGCCTTCTTCCCGCAGTGGCGCCGAGAAGTGCGTTGCCACCAGGACGAACCAACCGTCCGATGGTCCCGCCTGCAAGGCGCGGATTAAACCGACAGTGAGGGCCTCACCTTCCACGGGATTGGTCGACTTGCCCGGCTCGTCAACACAGACCAGGGCGCGCTCTGCCTGTTGCAGGTCCGCCCAGACCGTGGAGAGGCGCGCCACCTCGTTTCCAAAGGAACTCAGGCCGTTCGCCATGTCCGTGGCGGACGTCCCGCAAAATCGAATCACTTGCAGCAGCGTTGTGGCAAACCGCGCCGCCGGCACCGGCATGGCGAACTGGGCAAGCGCCTGGCACACACAGAGCGTGGCCATGGCCACGGTCTTGCCTCCCATGTTCGATCCGCAGAGGAGACTCACCCCCGGCCCCACCGCAAACTCGAGCGGCGCAAAGCGGCGCCCTTTCTGCCGCAGCCGATCATCCACCGCAGGGTGCACCGCGCCCTCCACAGCGAGACTTTGCCCCGGTTCAGGAACGCACCCGGCAATATCCTGGTAAAACTGGACTTTCGCCAGGCGTACGTCGAGTTCTTCCAGCGCGGTCACCGCTGCGCGCCACTCGGACATGCGAGCGCGCAACTCGTCGGACAGGCCCTTCAGCACCTGCGTCGACACTTCTTCGAGATGAGTTCGACTTGCCTCCAGCTGCTCTGTGGCGGCCAACATCTCTTCAGACGGCAGCGCTTCAAACACGCTTTCAAACGGCGTGTCCTGGAGCCAGCGCACCAGAGAGCATTGTTTCAATCGGTCCGCCACATCCCGCTCCGCTGGCAGCGAGCAGACGATTCGCCCGTTGGCATCCGGTCGCCGTCCAATGGTCTGCAGCAACTGCTGATCCCGCGCGCGCACGGCGCGCGCCAATGCGCCGGAGGCCTGGGCAACCGCCTCCGCAGCGCGTTGATACGAGGGGCCGCCAACGTGATCGAGCGCAAACGACGTCGACAAGTCGGCCCCGAAACAGCCGAGCAGGCGCTCCCACAGCCGCGGGTTTGTCCAGCCGAGGCGCGAGACCGCAGCGTCCACCGCCAACTCCCGGCCGGCGACCAAGAACTGCTTTAACTGCAGGAGCTGGCGCGGCGATAGCACGGTGTCGGGGTGAGACAGACCGGCGAGGAGCTCTTGGATATCCGGTACGCTCGCGAGCCGCCCGCGCAGGCGGCGAGCGTCGTCCGCCCCGACGAGGCTGACGTCCGAGGCGAGGCGCTGCAACGCGCGCGTCCACGCCTCTTCTTCTCCCGTCCGGTACGGCTGGGCGGTTTCCTTCCAGCGCTTCCCGTACGGAGTGACCGGGGCAAAGTGGCTCCATACCGCGTGCCACTGAATCTCCCGCGCTGTCTCGTCGTCCAGAAAGGGCGCAGTTGCGCATTCAACGGCTGGTGCGCGCAGTGCTTCTCGCTCCGTCAAGGGCATCCCTCCCGGTATCGAGCGGATCGTAGACAGGAACTGGCCCGGCCAGGCTTTGCAGAGCCGCCAGTAACTCCGCTTTGGGCAAGTCGTAGCCCGTAATGCTGTGCGGATTGCAGGCGACCGCCCCAAGCGGCAGGGAGTGCCAGACGCAAAGTTGATGCCCCGCGCGGTACCACTGTTGGTAGCTCGCGCGGCCGAGCAGGACCTGGGCAGGATGGCAGGCGACCAAGAGCAGCGGCCGCGGGTGTGTAATTAAGCCCGCGAGGACCGAGTCGGTGACGGCCCCTGGCAAGTAGACTGCCTCCACATCGGGTGACCACATAGGATGCGCGGTAACGCCGAACAGCCCGCCAGAGCGCCCCGACAGGTGCAGCTCGCCCTTGGCGTACCACCCGAGCTGGCCGGCCTCGTGGGCGTCCGCGAGCCGGGCCTTCCACTCCGCGTCTGCCTCTGGGAGCTGGAAGCGGTGCAGGAACGGCTGGGCTGCGTTCACCACGTCGGCCACCGTCCTTCCTGCGACGGCCCCGACCGCCACCACGGCGGCGTCCACCAACCCCGGAGCTGCCGCCGCAATCCGGTCAAACGCGCCGTCCACCAGGGCGAAGTCCACGCCGTGCGCTATCAAGCGCGGGACCACCACTTCCACGTGCGCACGCTGCCGGACGCCGGCGAGCAACACATACCCCGGGCGCGTCACCCGGCAGACCACAACCTGGCCGAGCGGAGAGTTCACCGGCAGGACCTCCAGCCACTCCAGGCCAGCCTCGGACGACTCGAGCGCCTTCTCGGCCGACACTACTATCGTCTCGGCCGGAGCGTAGACCGGGGGTTTGGCGACGCCGAGAATCGTGTCCAGGCGCTCCCCGTCCAGCCCGACACTGCAGAGCCCGACCTTCAGTCCGCGCTCTTCTGCTTGCCGGACGAAGGCGTTCAAAGCGGTGGTCTTGCCGGCGTGCTTGGTCACGCCGACAAACGCGATGCGTTTCCACCCTTGCTCCTGACAGCGGGTCAGCAGGTCCATCGCGGCTCCCCCCGTCCTCGTCTTGTAACGGGGCAGCGGAGCCGCCCCCGCTCCCGCCTTGCGGCGCCCGTTTTCAAAGCGTTAGTGGTGATTCCGCTCAGCGCGCTTCAGCCCTTTCGGTTCGAGCGCCAGTTCGACGTCGTTCAGGAGGCGCGCGACGCCAATCAGTTCGTCGGGGTCCTTCGACTTGTCGTGCGTGCAGGTCGGCGGGCAGCCTTTGTCTTCGTAGAACGGTTCGTGGTACGTCGAGATGACGCCTTCGAAGTTGCGCAGGACCACCTTGCCGTGGCCTTGCGAGATCAGGTACTGCGGCCCGACCGGGATCTTGCCGCCGCCGCCCGGGCAGTCGACGACAAACGTCGGGACAGCGTACCCGGAGGTGTGGCCGCGCAGCTGCTCCATGATTTCAATGCCCTTCGAGACCGTCGTCCGGAAGTGTTCAATGCCTTCCGACAGGTCACATTGATAGATGTAGTAGGGGCGCACGCGGATTTTCACGAGCTCGTGCATGAGCTTCTTCATGATGTGCGCGCAGTCGTTGACGCCGCGCATCAACACCGTCTGGTTCCCGAGCGGCACCCCCGCGTCCGCGAGCTTCTCGCAAGCGCGCGCTGCCTCCGGCGTGATCTCGTACGGATGGTTGAAGTGCGTGTTCAACCACACCGGGTGGTACTTCTTCAGAATGTTGCACAAGTTGTCAGTGATCCGCTGCGGGAACACCACCGGCGCCCGCGTCCCGATGCGAATGATTTCCACGTGCGGAATCGCGCGCAGGGAGCTGATGATGTACTCGAGGATCCGGTCGTTGACCAACAGCCCGTCGCCCCCCGACAAGAGGACGTCGCGCACTTCCGGGTGGTTGCGAATGTAGTCAATCGCCGCGTCCAGCTGCGGCTTCGGAACGGCGTGCC
>CAZYAH010000282.1:0-3414 GCA_964645595.1 uncultured Alicyclobacillaceae bacterium
CATCGCTCTCCGGCGCCTTTGACGACAAGCGGCCGTCGCCTCCCGCGCCGTTTGCGTGGCCCTGGCTGTGCAGGTAGAACGGCGTATAGACGGTCTCTGGAAGCGGCCAGTCTTCGGCAAACCGCCAGCGGTTCTCTCCCATAACGAAAATCTGGATTGGCGCCTCTTCCGAGAGTCCGTTTTGAACTCCCTTTAGCTCCGCGTCAAACCAGCGCTGGTGGAGCGCCGTGGTGTCCAGTTTCAGATTGAGGAACTGGCTGTTTGCGGCCATGCCGAAGTCCATTTGCCCCACGTAGTTCCCCCACTGGGTGTGTGTCCAGGGGCCAATCAACAGGCGCGCCCGACGGCCGAGCTGGCGGAGCCGGGTGAAGCTGTCGAGCGTGTGCTTGAGGAAGACGTCGTACCAGCCGCCAATCAGGTAGGCGTTAACGGCCAACTGCTCGTAGTGCGGGCGGACGGAAACCGGGCGCCACGAGGAATCCTCGGGTTCGCGCCCCAGCTGGGCCAGGAAGGCCGGGAAGAGGCCGGTCTTGCGCAGAGGGGAAAACTCCGCAACCGGAAGCTGGTAGTAGCCGCTCTGCGCCAATGCGTCGCAGTCCTGAATCAGACCGTAAAACTCCTGCGGAAACTGCGGGCTGTTTCCTTTCTTGCGGGCCAGTTCGGCTGGAGCCAGCGCGCCGAGGTACCAGGACGCGCCGAGTCCCCACTCCAGCGCGCCGCACCGCAGCGACACGTCGCGCTCGTCGTCAAACGGCACCGCGGGCACCAACGCCTTTAGCGCCGGATGACCGGTGGCGGCTGCGGCCCACTGCGTAAAGGCGAAGTACGAGGCGCCGAACATACCGACGTCGCCCGTGCAGCCAGGCAGTTTCGACGCCCACTCGACGGTGTCGTAACCGTCGTCAAATTCCTGCGCAAAGCCCAGGTACTCGCCCTCGGAGCTGAATCGCCCGCGGACATCCTGGACAACGACGATGTAGCCTGCGTCGGCTAGGCGAACGGGATCCAGCACCGAATAGATCATATTTGTGTCCTTGCCGTATGGGAGCCGGGTGACAAGGGCGGGGTAAGGGCCGCCGTCGGACGGGCGGTACACGTTGGCCCGCAGTGTCACTCCGTCGCGCATTCGGCACGGGACGTTGCGCTCCACAATCACAGCCATACTAGCGCCTCCTTAGCGGATGGTTCGATTAGATACGCGTGACAAATGCGCGATCGATTTCGCGGACGGATGCACAGCCTGCGAGCGCCAGTTCCAGGTCGAGTTCGGCCATGGCCAGGGACAGCCAGTGCCTTACTCCCTCCTCGCCGCCTGCTGCCAGCGCGTAGGCGTAGGGGCGCCCGATGAGGACCGCGTTTGCGCCAAGGGCAAGGGCCTTGAGCACGTCCGCCGCCCGGCGAATCCCGCTGTCCAGCAAGAGCGGGTATTCGTCGCCGACCGCTTCGCGAATTTCCACGAGGGCGTCGAGGGAAGCGATGGCGCCGTCCACCTGGCGGCCGCCGTGGTTGGAGACCACCACGGCATCGGCGCCCAGTTTCTGCGCTTCTTTAGCATCCTCGGGATGCGTGATCCCTTTTACCAACAAGGGCAAATCGGTCCGTTTGCGCAGTTCCGCCAAGTCGCGCCACGTGAAGGCGGGATTTATGTACACCTTCAGGAACTCCTGGATGGCTGCTGCGATATTCTCGGCGGGCGGGCATCCAATTCGTTTGGCGAACGCCGGATCCGTCAAATAGTTGGCAATCCCTTCGCCCTGCAAAAAGGGCAGGTAGGCGTTCCTCAGGTCTTGCTCGCGCCATCCGAGGACGGTGGTGTCGACGGTGACCACAATGGCCGTGTATCCCGCCTGCTCGGCCCGGGACATGAGGCTGGCGTTGACGTCCGGGTCTCGACCGGGATAGAGCTGAAACCAGCGAGGGGCAGTTCCCATTTCGGCCGCAACCGCTTCCAGCGGTACAGAGGAGACCGTGCTGAGTGTGAAGGGCACACCCGCACTGGCGGCGGCCCGGGCCGTGGCACGCTCCGCGTCCGGGTGGAGAATGGACTGGACGCCGATGGGAGCTAACAGAAACGGTACCGGAAGTGTCTGGCCGAACAGTTCCACGGTCAGGTCTCTGTCGTCCACGTTGCGCAGCATCCGGGGCCGCACTTTCCAGCGCTGAAATGCGTCGCGGTTTGCCTTCATGGTGTCCTCGCCGCCCGCCGCACCTTCCAGGTACCACCACGGGCCGTCCTGCAGTCGTTCCCTTGCTTTCGCGCGCCACTCATCGAGGGAAATCGGGAATTCTTCTTCAGCTTTCCCATCAGGCCCGCGAGAATAGACGCGAGAATAGATTTTCAGTTGCGCCTCGTACCCGTATTGCGCCACTCGCTCCGCCTCCCATCGCTCCTGAACCGATTTGCGCTGCAGTCGCAGACACGAACAGATGACACTATTGGCTATGCCAAAATTTCTACATAATTCAGTCTACTCCTTTCATATGCGCGCAACGGTGAAAACAGGCCGCCCCCGAGGCGACGTGCGCGCTTCAGGGACGGCCGTTGATGCTCCATATTCACGAAATCTCAGTACGCCCGAGCGAACCAGACCGTGTGCTGTGCCGGCTTTCCGCAGCAGACACAGGTCTTCATCTCTTGGGGCGGATCAAACGGGATGTTGCGACTGGTCGCGCTGCACTCGTCCTTAACGGCTTTTTCGCAGGCGTCGTCGCCACACCATCCAGCCAGGACAAATCCCCGCTTGTCGCGGATAATCTCGGCCAACTCCGGCAGCGTTTCCGCCGTGTGCGAGTTGTCGTCGCGGAACTTCTTGGCGGTCGCCAACATGTTGGCCTGGATGTCGTCGAGCAGCTGCGGCAGGGCAGACAGCAGGTTGTCCGTCGCAACCGGCGTCTTTTCGCCGGTGTCGCGGCGGACGAGGATAACCTGGCCGTTGTCCATGTCGCGCGGTCCCACTTCCAGTCGGACCGGCACACCGCGCATCTCGTACTCGTTGAACTTCCAGCCGGGGCTGAAGTCCTCGCGGGCGTCCATCCGCACGCGAATGCCGGCCGCGAGCAGACGCTGGCGCAGGTCTTCGGCGTGTTTCACAACCCGTTCGCGCTCCTTTTGCGGGCCAATCGGGATAATGATGACCTGCGTCGGCGCCACGCGCGGAGGCAACGCCAAGCCGCGGTCGTCGCCGTGGACCATGATGAGCGCTCCCAGCAGGCGCGTGCTGACGCCCCAGGAAGTGGTGTACGCGTACTTCAGTTGGTTGTCCTTGTCCAGGAACTTGATGTCGAACGCCTGGCTAAAGTTCTGGCCCATGAAGTGGGAAGTACCGGCCTGAACCGCTTTGCCGTCTTTCATCATCGCTTCAATGGAGTACGTGGCCACGGCGCCGGCGAACTTTTCCGACGGCGTCTTCTGGC
>CAZYAH010000283.1:0-3393 GCA_964645595.1 uncultured Alicyclobacillaceae bacterium
GGGCGGACTATGGTTTCGATCGGTGTACGGCGGTCCGGACGGGTGGCAGCGGATCGGACCGATGTCGAAGTCTACTGCGGTATCGCGCCCGGAAATACGTACGCGTACATCGTGGTGACCAGCGCCACGATGATGATCAGAGCGACGCTGTGCTTGAGCGTGAAGCGGTACAGTTCGCCTTCGCGCCCCACCAGCCCCGTAGCTGACGTGCCGACTGCGATGGACTGAGGCGAGATCATCTTGCCCATGACGCCGCCCGCTGAGTTGGCGCCCATGGTCAAGTACGGGCTGAGGTGGAGTTGTTCCGCGGTCAGCTTTTGCAGGCCGCCGAAGAGCAGGTTGGAGGACGTGTCGCTGCCCGTCAGAAAGACGCCGAGCCAGCCGAGAATGGGCGAGAAGAACGGGAACAGGACTCCGGTGGTGGCCAGCGCCATGGCGATGGTCGCAGACATCCCGGAGAAGTTGAACAGTTGACCAAAGCCCACAACGCAGGCGATGGTCAGCAGTGGATAAGCGAGATCGCGAAGGTTTTCTCCGAACGTCCGGAACCAGTCCGCCCACGACTGGCCGCAGATAAACTTGGTCAGGACGGCGGCAATCAGGATGGACGTGCCGGTGGCCGCGAGAATGTCGAACTTCCAGGTCGCCCCCATGGGAGTCAGTTTCGCGACAATCGGCGTCGTCTGCGCGACCAGTTTGTCGAGGTCCGGCCAGGGTACGACCGTGGTCGCTTTGCCCAAAAACGCTTTCACAGGCGGCAACGCCCAGATGACAATCATCAGGGTCAGGACGATGTAAGGAGACCAGGCGCGAAACACCGTTCCTTTGCTGTAGGACACTTGTGCGCCTTTCTCCACAGCGGCGGCGGTTTCGGCGCCGACGTCGGCTTCCTCCTTGAACCGCCAGACTGTCTTCGGCTGCCAGAAGCGGAGCAGGATGACCAGGCACACGATGGAGACGAGCGCCCCGAGGATGTCCGGGAGTTCCGGACCTACGAAGTTGGAGACTACGAGTTGCGTGACGGCGAATGAGATCCCGGTCGTCAGGGCTGCCGGGAGCACTTCCACCATGCCTCTCCACCCGGCCATGACCACCATCAGCCAGATGGGGACAATCACCGAAAGGATGGGGAGAATTCGTCCGACCATTTGACTGAGCGGCAGGGCGTCGACGTGGTTCGCCGTCGCCATTGCGATAATCGGAATTCCTACAGCGCCGTACGCAACGGGCGCGGTGTTGGCGAGCAGGCAGATCCCGGCGGCGTAAATCGGCCGAAAGCCGAGCCCCGCGAGCATGGCTCCGGCCACGGCAACCGGTGTGCCAAATCCCGCAATCCCTTCGAGCAGCGCGCCGAACGAGAAGGCGATGAGCAGCGCCTGGATGCGTCTATCTTCGCTCAGGCTGGAAATCGACCGCCGGATAATTTCGAAGTACCCGGTCTTCACTGTGATCTTGTAGAGGAATACCGCGGTGACGACAATCCAGCCGATGGGCCAGAGCCCCGTGACCATGCCGTACACGGTGG
Organism: uncultured Alicyclobacillaceae bacterium; assembly: GCA_964645595.1. GTDB lineage: Bacteria > Bacillota > Bacilli > Alicyclobacillales > Alicyclobacillaceae > Alicyclobacillus_A. The sequence continues at coordinate 1,526 of CAZYAH010000283.1, forward strand.
CGGAAACCGCCTTGTCGACGGGAAAGCCAAAGACGAGCCACGCCTCCAAAATTGCGATGACGACCGTGAGCAGGGCAGCCACATGTCCCTTCATCCGTCGGATAGCCAGCGCCCAGAAGAAAAACAGGATAGGAATGATAGCGACCAGGGCGGACCACCCGACACTGCCCGCAATCGGAGTGTAGTGTTGGGTGAACACGACAATACCTCCTCTTTTCCACAGAATGTTCCCCGCGAATTCCAATCCCGTATGTCCAGATCTCGGAGTTATTACATTTCTATTTGAAATATTCAGATTTATAAGTGGGGCCGGGACCGAATATCTCTAATAGCGAAGGACAGTGCTCCACAAAGAAGTCCAAGCTGCGCCAAACACGCTAGGAGGAGGTGGCCAGGTGCACGCGTCTTCGGTCGTCGTATCTCCTCAGGCAATTGTACAGAGACTGGCCCAGGCGTTCGGCCGCGAGTGCGCCGAAATCGACAGGGACATGGCCCGACGCTTGACCGGGCAGACCAAGCCCGTTGTCCGGATTGCCCCGGAATCCGAGGCGGAGTTGACCGAGGTCATGCAACTCGCGCATGCGGAACGGTGGACCGTGAGCCCCATGGGAAACGGAACCCAGGCGGGGGCGGGGAACGTGCCGGGCACCATCGACCTTGTTGTCACCACGCACCGGTTGAACCGCATCCTGGAGTACTCTCCAGCAGACCTTGTGGTGACGGTGCAACCTGGGATGCTGTGGCGGGACTTCCAGGCCGCGCTCGCAGCCGAGGGACAAATGCTCCCTGTCGATCCGGTGTGTTCCCCCATGGCCACCGTCGGCGGCATCGTTGCCATCGCCGCCAGCGGCCCGCTCCGCGCACTGTACGGGACCTTGCGCGACATGACGATTGGCCTTCGGGTGGTGTACCCGGACGGCCGCGTGGTGAAAACGGGCGGCAAAGTCGTCAAAAATGTGGCCGGTTACGATATGACGAAGCTGTTTGTGGGTTCGTACGGCACGCTCGGCGTCTTCTCCGAGATCACGTTCAAGCTTCGCCCTTTGCCGGCGCACCGGGAACTGTGCCTGCTCTCCGGCGGCCAAGACGCCATAGAGCGGTTGGCGACGCGACTGATTCACTCGAGCCTGGTGCCGAGCCGCGCCGAGGCGCTCGCCGGTCCGTACACGAGCCAGCCCAATCCGGGGCCGTGGACGTTGGCCGTGGAGTGCGGCGAGAACGAGGCGGCCTGTGCGTACCAGACCCGGCGCCTCAGCGAGTGGGCGAAGGAACTGGGCATCGCCACTGCGGTCTTACGCGGGGACGAAGTGGTCCAGTTCTGGCAGGCTTACCAGGAGGCGCTGGCGGAACGCGCTGTGGCCATCCGCTTTACTGCCCCGCCCACAGCCATTCACCAGTTGGGCGAGGACCTGCGCCAGCACTGCGTGGAGCGAGGTACTACCGCGTATTTATCCATCGGATCGACCACGGGGGTGGGCCGTCTGTTCCTTGACGGCGGTTCCCTTGCCGACCAGTGCGCCTTGGTTGCCTACTTGCGAGAGCGGGTGGAACCCAACCGGGGCTCGGCCGTGCTGGAGCAGGCGCCCCTTGCACTGCGGAAGGCGGTGGACAGTTTCGGCTCAACGCGCCCGGACCTGCGGCTGATGCGCGGAATCAAGGCTGCCATCGATCCGCTCGGCATTCTCAACCCCGGGCGCTTTGTGGGGGGGATCTGACCATGGCGAGACTAGAACCGGAAATCCTCCAGATGACGCGCGGCGAAAGCGCCTTTCGCTGGCCGGACGCGCCGCCCGCGGACAAATACTCGGTGTGCGTGCACTGCGGCTTCTGCCTCGAAGTCTGCCCGACCTACCAGGAACTCGGCGATG
>CAZYAH010000284.1:0-3393 GCA_964645595.1 uncultured Alicyclobacillaceae bacterium
GAGCGCGTTCCACATCGTCTCGATGAAAAGGAACGCCCGCCGGTACCCCGAGGTACGCGTTGACGGGCAGGTTGTCGGAGATATACGTGATGGAGAAAATCGTCATGTGAATGTGTACTCCTGTCTGTCAGCCTTCCAGTGATTGGGATGCACCGGATGCGACGGCTCCGCTTGGACGAGATGTCTGGAAGCGGGCAGGGCGCACCAGCGCAATCACCGCTGTGGCGAACCACGTCCCGGCCAATCCCAACAAAGCGCCGGTCAGTACGGTGACGAGGTCCGCTATCCACCATAGTTTTATCCCAAATCCCATCACCGCTGCAATCACAGCCGCCGCATTGTGGAGATTGTACTGGAAGCCGAGCAGCACAAGAGGCACGAACCAGCCGAGGGCCGACGCGACGGCACTGATGAGCACCGCTGCACCGGATCGGATCGGCAGAAACGCGAGACAAAGCCCCACCACGAACGTAGCCAGCCACCACCCCTTGGCGTTGGCGAAGCAAATGACTGCGATGGCAACGAGTATCGACACCAAGACGAGAAGCGATTTGTTCCGCACTAAGACCCCTCCTTACCTCGATTTGGCCGGCGACAACGTCCACGTCACGTGGTCCGGGGTAGTCTTTGTCGCGAGGAAATCCTGCATCGGGTAGTACGCCCCGTTCCACCACGCAGTCACGAAGTTCGAGTACCAGGGGGACATCGGATTTTCGCTCTGTCCGCCGGGATACACCCCGATGCCTTGTTTCGTCCCCCAGTCCATGATGAATCGCCAGCTCGGTCCGGCGGTGGACAGGTAGCCGTTGTCGGAATCGGCTGCGTTGACCGTCCAGTTGTCGCCGCCGCTCGGATAGGGTCCGTACCCAAGTTCCTGAACCTTGACGAGAGACGGGAACTGGCGCGCGTGGAGATTCCCCCACAACCAAGAGCGAGGGTCATCCCCTAGGCGGGTTTGCAGCGAGTGCACGGCGTCTTCGAACGATTTTCGCATCACGTCGGCAGCGGATCGCCTCGTGCCGTCTGGAAGGGAGAAGGCTGGGTTATTCGGATCTTTCAGCGTCCAGGCCTCCAGGTCCTCAACGAGGGACGTCCGGCTCGGCGAGATGGCCAGGTCCTTGTCCTCGGCCACCGGGACCTTGTAATGCTGCCACCACGGGCCAAACGTGTTCTCCAGATACTTGTTCAGGAACGTCCACCAAATCGCGGCCGCAGGAGAGTCGGCCTCCATCCGGTAATCCCACTTTTGCAAAAGGGAGTAGGCGGTCGCCGCTTGTCCCGACAGGTTTTCCTGGGAAAGGCAGTCCAACAGCCGGGGGACGATGCGAGACGCAAGGTAGTCCCGCGTATCCAGCTGCAGCGCCTTCATATCCTCCACCGTCAGATTGTTCTTGTTTTGCAACGTGTGGAAAATCTCGTTGGCGCGGTACCCGTTGTCGAAGAAGTTCATGCTGGTCCCGATGTAGTACGGGTAGTCGTTCCCGACCACGCGCTGGTTCGCCGAAAAGACAAAGTGTGACGGCGGGTTGTAGACTTGCGGAATGTCGTCGAACGGGATGGTGCCGACGATGTCCGACTCGCCGGTGCCCGGCAGCGGCAGCCACGGATCTCCCTGCTTGATAATCGGGTAGTATCCCGCGGAGACGAGGCCAATATTGCCGTTTTCGTCCGCATACACAAAGTTCTGCGAAGGCGCGTGCCAGTATCGAAGTGCGTTGCGAAACTCGGTGAAGTCCTTGGCCTGGATGACTTTCAACAGGACCTCGAGGTCCGGAGACGGTCTGGCTCCCATCCAGTCCACGGCCAACGTCTGCCCCTTCTGTGTGAGCACGGGGCCGTGAACCGTTGTGTTCACCACCAGGTGTTCGGTCGGTGCGCCTTTGACCGGGATGTCGTACTCGATCCGCTGGAACGCCCGCCACGCTCCCTTCCAGTAGTACTGGCCTGGATGGTTTGCGTCGGTCTTCTCTGCGTAGTAGAAAGTGGCCTGGTTCTGGACGTTGGTGAGACTCCAACTGATGTGATTGTTGTGCCCGATGAGAATGACTGGCACTCCGGGAATGCTCACGCCGGCAAAGTGGTAATCGGGCGCGTCGGCCTGCACCTGGTACCATATGGCCGGAAGGGTTTGGGACAAGTGCGGATCGCCCGCCATCAACGGCCGTCCGTTCACGGTTTTGGTCCCATCGACGGCCCAGTTGTTGCTGTTGGAACCACGGTGAACAGCAAAGGCCGGCAGCTCGCGCAGCCGCTGCTTGACATCGATGGCTGCGGTCCAGAGCGCCTGAGACGGTTCCTGTGCGGCATCGATGGGCGCGACGCCGCCTTTTTTATACGGACCGGGATCATATGGATGCTGTTCGTTCGGGGGCAGCACCGGGAACCACTCCATGGTGCGCTTGTACCCGAGCGACTTCACGAGAAGCGCGTAGTCGAGCGAAGCGTCGTTAAAGTCGAGCGTTTGCGTCATAATGCCCTGGATGACGAGGCTGTCCACCGGAGTCCAGGGCTCCGGTTGGTAGCCCAGCAGTTTGAACATGAAGGGCAGCGTCCCGGATTGTTTGTCCGCCTCAATTTTGGCGTTGACGCCTTCGGCGTACGCCGTCAACGCCAGGCGAGCCGGGCTATCTTTCGCCATCGCGTTCCACTCCCGTTGTGCCTTCCGCAAGAGACCAAGCTGGAGCTCGAACTCGTCGGAGGTGAGCGCTTTCTTGCCCACCACCTCTGCGAGGCGGCCTTCACCTTGGCGGCGCATCAGGTCCATCTGGGTCAGGCGAAAGTTCGCGTGAAGGTAGCCCATGGTGGCGAATAGATCATGGTTGGTTTGCGCATTAATGTAGGCAACGCCTTGGTTGTCATAGAGGACAGTCACTGGTTTTTCGAGAAACGGCAGCTGCAGGGACTGATTGGTGGGAAGTTGCGCGTCTTTTGCGATGGTCCAGACCCCGGTGCCCGGGTTGAACGCGGATCCCAGCGGAGGTAAGGGGGACACGCCTTTTGCAGTCAGGAACAACACACCGCCAGCGAACACTGTGGCCAAGGCAGCGTTCAAACTGCGGCGAATTACGGATGACGGCCTCACTTGCTCACCCCATGCATGGAAAACTTGTTTTTAAAAGATTCTATCAAATGCTCAGATATTCATGGCAAGTGCCTTTTCGAAAGTTCGTTTCAATATGGTAAAGTCACCGGCGCGAGGTAAGTCTTCCTGGTTTGTAGTTGCTAACATTTTCCGAATGATTTCAGCGCGGTTTGAATTGAAACCTGGTTCAAATCGTGTTACAATCATGGGTGCATTCAATCTGAGGTAAATTGTGCGGAAGTGGCTCAGGGGTAGAGCATCGCCTTGCCAAGGCGAGGGTCGCGGGTTCGAATCCCGTCTTCCGCTCCATT
>CAZYAH010000285.1:0-3385 GCA_964645595.1 uncultured Alicyclobacillaceae bacterium
AGGGACATTGTTCAAGCTGGTGGGTTGACCATAAACGGCATTTGGTATCCGGTAGACTCAGAAGGAAATTTGGTAAGAGATTAAATTGACGGCATCGAATGAGTAAATCAAAGGGATTGGATGACTGTCGTCATTTAATCAAGTTGAGTGGCACCGCAGGCAAAGCGCTCCTCGCCGCAATCGGACGATGGAGCGCTTTGTGGCGAATTTGGGGATAGGACGATTCGAGTATATAATGGTGAACGTTGCGTTGTGAGAGTGCTTTCATGAGTGATGATGAGGAGAGAAAGCCGTGAATCAAACAAGTCAGTCAGCTAGAATCAACCTCGGTTTTGTCACGCTTGTCTCGATTGTGGCCGCAATCGGCGGCCTGTTGTTTGGTTATGACACTGCCGTGATATCAGGTGCCATCGGGTTTATGCAGCAGAAATTCGATTTGGATCCGGTCATGACGGGTTGGGCGGTATCCTGCCTTATGGTGGGCTGCATTATCGGTGCGGGCTTTGCAGGGGCGCTGAGCGACCGTTTTGGACGCAAGCGAATGTTGATTATCGCTGCACTGTTGTTTTCCATCGGGTCCGTCGGATCTGCGATTCCGGACAACATTTCACAGTTTGTGGTGGCGAGGATAGTTGGCGGCATAGGGATTGGTGTCTCGTCCACTCTTGTCCCGCTGTATATTGCAGAGATTGCACCAGCACAGTATCGAGGTCGGTTGGTTTCGTTAAATCAGTTAGCCATCGTGATTGGTATTTCAGCCATCTACTTCGTGAACAGGGCCGTCGCCAGCGTCGGGGGGACTGCCTGGGACATCTCCACGGGTTGGCGCTGGATGTTTGGCCTTGGCATTGCTCCAGGACTGATATTCATGGTCCTGCTTATGCTTGTTCCAGAAAGTCCAAGATGGCTGGAAAAGCAGGGCAAGGGGAGCTTGGCTCTGCGAATTTTAGAACGCATTAACGGTCACCGTCACGCACAGCTGGAATTGGAAGACATCAGAGACTCTTTAAAGAATGAAACAGGCTCAATGCGGCAGTTGTTTCAGGGGAAGTACCGGATGGCGCTCTTGGTAGGCGTTGTATTAGCCATCCTCCAACAGGTGACCGGCATCAACGCCATCATGTATTACGCACCGGAAATTTTTAAACAAACCGGGGCGGGCACGGACGCATCCCTGACTCAGACAATTATCGTCGGTGCTGTCAACCTCGTATTTACGCTGGTTTCATTGTGGTTGATTGATAGAGTTGGTCGAAAAGTGTTGCTGTTGATTGGAGCAGCGCTGATGACCGTCAGCTTGCTGGTGGTCGGTTACGCGTTTCACACTGGGAATACCGCGGGGCCGCTGGTGTTGGTGTTTGTGTTGCTGTTTGTGGCTGCGTTTGCGGTTTCGTTTGGCCCCATTGTGTGGTTGATCATCGCCGAAATTTTCCCAACGCGGATTCGTGGTCGCGCGACAGCCATTGCATCCGTGGCACTGTGGGCGGCGGATTATCTCGTGTCACAAACGTTTCCTGTACTGCTGAGTGGAGTAGGATCTGCCGTTACTTTCTGGATCTTCGCCATCATGTCAGCCCTCGCCTTTGTCTTCACCCTGGGTTTGGTCCCGGAAACCAAAGGGAGAACCCTAGAGGATATTGAGCGGATGTGGGGAGCGTTCAAGCGGGCACTTCCGACGGATCCGAACGCATGAGCCGCGGTTGGTGCCACCCACTCATCCTTCGGGAATTGACGAATGCCGCGAAATGTGGTATACAATTCAAAACAATCCCAAATGGTAACGTGCCGGTGAAGAGCATCCAACTCGGAGGCGTTTTCGTCAAGAGTACATCCGTGTACTCCTAAGTTAACCGGGTCCGCCCGATATCGCGGAACCAAGGGGATCGAATGAATGATATCGTTCGATCAAGTTGGGTGGCACCGCGGGCTAAGCGCTCCTCGTCCCAATGAGACGATGGGGCGCTTTTTGCATTGAAAGGGGAGGGCACAATGCTCGATATCAAATTCATTCGAGAAAACGCGGAGGTCGTTCAACGAGGCGCCTGGGCAAAAGGGATTGAGGTTTCTGTCGATGAGCTTCTGGAAGTTGACACACAGCGACTGGCCCTTCGTCGGAAAGTGGAAGAACTCCGTCACCAAAGGAACACGGGGTCAGCTCAGATTGCCCAATTGCTGAAAGAAGCGAAGACAGAGGAAGCGAACCAATGGAAAGAAAAAGTCCGGAAAGTCAATGAAACGCTTGCTCGTTTCGAATCACAGTTGTCGAATGTCGAGCACCGCTACTGGGAACTCATGCTCCTCATCCCGAACATCGTATCTCCGGATACGCCCGCTGGGGAATCCGATGCCGACAACGTGGAGATCAAACGGGCGGGAGAGCCGCCTCAATTCGATTTTCAACCGAAGGATCATGTCACCTTGGCCGAGAACTTGGGGATTCTCGATATCCCGAGAGGTGTGAAAGTCGCAGGGTCGCGAGGCTATTTCTTGAAGAACGCCGGGCTGCTTTTGCACAGGGCGGTTCAGCAACTGGCCATTGATGTATTGGCGAATCGGGGTTTTACCGTGATGGATGTGCCTTTGCTTGTTCGCGAAGACACCCTAGTCAATACAGGCTTTTTTCCCACCGGACGTGACCAGACATACCATCTGGAAAAGGATCAGAGGTGGCTTGTCGGCACATCGGAGGTGCCGCTCGTCTCTTATTATGCCGACGAAGTTGTGGACGTCGAGGAACCCATTCGCCTGGCCGCGGTGTCAAACTGTTTTCGGAGGGAAGCGGGATCGGCCGGTCGAGATGTGCATGGACTGTACCGCGTGCACCAGTTTTCGAAGGTCGAGCAAGTTGTTCTTTGTCGAAACGACCTGGAAACTTCCCTGCAGATGTTTGAGGAGATTACGAAAAACGCGGAAGATATCCTGGCGATGCTCGAGTTGCCGTACCGAATCGTCGCGGTATGCACGGGTGATTTATCTCAGAAGAACTACAAGCAGTACGACATCGAAACCTGGATGCCGAGCAGAAACAGCTATGGCGAAACACATTCGTCGTCCATTCTGCTGGACTTTCAGGCCCGTCGGTCGAACATCAAGTATCGGGACAAAGATGGTAAGCTTCAGTATTGCCACACCTTGAACAACACGGCGGTGGCAACACCGCGGATTTTGATTCCTTTGCTGGAAAATCACCAACGTGCCGACGGTTCGATATACATTCCCAAGGCCTTGCGAAAGTACATGAATGGGATTGAGGAATTGAAACCGTAGGTGTTTGGAGAAGGGAGAGGAGGGCGGCGACCCGTCCAAGTTTGCCATGGGAGGGGTCGCCGTGCGCAATTTAGCTGCCTAATGGACCCGGACAGGGAACAGGAACGGATCGCCTGGA
>CAZYAH010000286.1:0-3358 GCA_964645595.1 uncultured Alicyclobacillaceae bacterium
AATCAGCGCGTCTTCCCCGACTCCCCGCTCTACCGCCTGCAGCATCAGCCGCCGATACGCCTCGTCCCCGGTCAGGCTGACCCACACCACCCCGGGGCGGCGCTGGCGCAAGTGGGCCTCGATTTCCTCCGCCCGCCAGCGGATGGCCACGTCGTCCCAGTCCGGCAACGCGCGCGTGTACACGAGCCCGCACTCCTGCGCCGGCCTGCCGCTCGCTTCCGACAGGCGCTGGCACATTGCCTCGGCAATCGCCGTATCGCCCACCACGGCCACCTTGCCGAGGTCGACTGCGCGCGGCCAGGCAGCTGGCGCATTGTCGGGTCGATCCGCTGCCTCCCCCGCCTCGGTGTACCGATAAAACCCGCGGCCTGTTTTCCGCCCAAGCCTGCCCGCTGCGACCATTCGCTCCTGCAACATGTGCGGCCGGTAGCGCGGCTCCTCGTGGTGCGCGTGGTAGACGGCCCGCGTGACGTCGAAGTTGACGTCAATGCCAATCAGGTCCATCAGTTCGAACGGGCCCATCTTGAATCCCGCAGCCTGCTCCAGCAACTGGTCCACCACGGCCGGGGACGCTGTTCCTTCGCCGACGATGCGCAATGCTTCCCCGTAGAAGTTGCGCGCCACCCGGTTGACGATAAATCCCGGCGTGTCCTTGCAGACAATCGGCTCCTTTCCGAACCGCCTTGCCAGCTCGACCACGGCCGTCACCGTCTCGCTGCTGGTGTCGTCGCCGACCACTACTTCCACCAGTCGCATGACCGGGGCGGGGTTGAAAAAGTGCATCCCGACCACGCGCTCTGGATGTCGGCAGCCTGCACCGAGGACAGTGACCGACAGCGACGACGTATTGGTCGCCAGGATGGCGGTCGGCTCACAGACCTCCTCCAACTGCGCGAACACGCTCTTTTTCAGTTCCATTCGCTCCGGCACCGCTTCGATGACGACGCCCGCCGGTGCCAATTCCCGAAGGTCACTGGACAACTTCAGATTCGCGAGGCAAGCGGATACAGTTTCTTCCGACAACTTTCCCTTGGCCGCGAGCCGGTGCAAACTTTGCTGAATGTGCGAACTGGCCCGCTCCAGGACCGCCTGCTCCACGTCGAACAACACCACAGAGTATCCCGACTGCAAGGCGACCTGGGCGATGCCGGCCCCCATCGTCCCTGCTCCGATGACGCCGATGACCCCTGTGTTGGAAACGCTCATTGGCGCGGCCTCCTCGTCTGTGGATTGAACTGTCGGTCACTCGCCGCGAAACACCGGTTTGCGCTTTTCCGCGAACGCCTGAACCCCTTCGCGAAAGTCGCGGCTCCTTCCGGCAATGTCCTGATAGCGGGCTTCGCGCTCCAAGGCTTCCGACAGGGGGGCCGAGAAATTCTCGTACATCAGTTCTTTCGTCAGGCGATAGGCCAGCGTGGGCCCGTTGGCGAGCTGTTCCGCAAATTGGAGCGTCGCCGGCAGGAGTTCCTCCGGAGCGAACACCCGGTTGACAATCCCGAGGCGCTCCGCCTCTTCCGCCGTCAACCGCTCGCCGCTCCAGGTGAGCTCGAGCGCCTTGCTGACCCCGACCAGGCGGGGCAGGAAGTAGCTGGTTCCGGAATCAGGCACCAGCCCAATCTGGTTGAACGCCACGGCAAACTTCGCTTCCGTCGACGCGAAGCGCAAGTCGCACGCCAGGGCAAGGCCAAACCCTGCGCCTGCGCATGCGCCGTTGACCGCTGCAATAATGGGGACGGGGAGCGCCCGCATCTTGGCGATGAGCAGGTTGTACCGCTCGCGGACACTGTCCGCGAGGCGCAGGGAGCTGTCTACGGCAACGCGATCGTTCAAATCCTGCCCGGAGCAGAACCCCTTGCCCGCGCCGGTGAGGACCACGGCGCGAACCCCAGCGTCGGCCTCAACGCGCTTGAACGCGTCGTACAGTTCCTGACCCAGCTGCGTGTTGATGGCGTTGAACACCTGCGGGCGGTTGAGCGTAATCTTCGCGACCGAATTCTCCACTTCGTAGACAATGTGCTCGTACATCGCTCAAAACTCCTCGGTTTCCACGTCCGCGAACCAGACCTGGACGTATTTTCCGGCAAACTCCTGCGCGTCGCGGCCGCTTTCCTTGCCCGCTTCAGACTTGAGGGCCGCCAGCAATGCCTCGCGGCTTTCGAAGTACATCTCCGCCATCAGGAACGGATCGGCCTCGCCTCCGCGCAAGTCGTACATCTTGTTCAGTTCCACCTTCAACAAGCCGGGCAGTCGGCGGACAATCGGCATGTGGACGTTTTCGTAGTGCTCCAGGAACGCCGGGACATCCTCCGGCCGACGGTACAGTGCAATCATTTTCACCATGCGCAGTTCTCCTCCCGATTCCAGCAAAATATTGAATAGCGGCAACAGGTAACTGGCAGAATGACCGGATGGCTCGAACCGTCCGCCGGTCACAGCGCCCGTTTGTCGATTACCCGCACCGCCTTTCCTTCACTTCGCGGTACAGTCCCCGGCGGATGGACGATGAGTCGCGGCTTGATGTGCACGCGGTGGTACACTCGTTCTGCGATCCGCTCGCGAAAACGCTCACCGTCGCCCTCGGCCGCGGCAGTCGGCTTCCACTCCACGTGCACCTCCATGACGTCGAGCGCGCCTTCGCGGACGAGGACGATTTGGTAGTGCGGCGCCAGTTCGTCGAATGTCATCAGCTCCGCCTCGATTTCTTGCGGAAAGACGTTGACGCCGCGGACAATCATCATGTCGTCGACCCGCCCTTTGATGCGCGTCATCCGGCGATGGGTCCGCCCGCAGGAACACGGTTCGTCAATCATCGCCGCCAAGTCGCCGGTCCGGTAGCGGATGACGGGGAACGCCTGCTTGGTCAGGGACGTGAACACCACCTCCCCGTACTCGCCGGGCGGCAGAGGCTCGCCGGTCTCGGGGCTCACCACTTCAAACAGGAAGTGGTCCTCCCAGATGTGCAGCCCGTTCTTCTCCTGCCAACATTCAATTCCCACGCCCGGGCCAATCACTTCGCTGAGCCCGTAGATGTCGACCGCGTCGAGTCCCAACATCTCCTCGATGCGAGCACGCATGCTCTCCGTCCACGGCTCTGCGCCGAATATGCCGTATTGGAGGCTGAGGCTGTCCGGGGATATTCCCATCTCGAGCATGGTCTCGGCGATGTTCAGCGCGTACGACGGCGTACAGCAGATTCCCTGCGGCCGGAAGTCCTGGATGAGGGTGATCTGCCGCTTGGTAAAGCCGCCGGACGCCGGCACCACCACTACGCCCATCTTCTCCGCCCCTGCGTGCAACCCGAGGCCGCCAGTGAACAGGCCGTAGCCGTAGGCGTTGTGCAAGATGTGGCCTGGTTCGC
>CAZYAH010000287.1:0-3344 GCA_964645595.1 uncultured Alicyclobacillaceae bacterium
ATCGGGAAGTTTTTCCGGGATCGCCTGACACGCCGATCCGCCTCGCTCCGCGACATGAGCCTCTGTGCGACGGTTGGTCGAAGTCAATTGCGCTTTAACGCTTGGGTCAGCCGCGCGCGCTGCCGGCGCTTCTCAGTGGCGCGCGTCGGCTGTACCTGGTGTTAGCGAGCCTCGCGATTGCCAGGCGTTCCCCCATCTGAGAACTTGAAGTGCACGCTGTATCTGCGCAGAGATAAGTTCGGAACCATTCGAGCCGCGGCTCTAGCCTTGTCATCAAATTCCGCGGCCACAAGAATGCCCCTAACTTTAGCGCCGTCATGCTCCCCAGCAACATCGCCCATGTAGCTTAGAATTTGAGCTATGGCGCGCTGGCCTGCTACTCCGGTTTTCAACTCAATGACGACGACCCCGTCAGAAGCATCACTTGCGGTGATATCAATGAATCCTGAGTCAACAGACCGTTCGGCCCCTTCATCTGTAATTTTCAATCCCGGTTCAAGCTGATCGATCCGTAGTCGTAGTGCAGCCTGCATATCTCGCTCGAGCCCGATGCGCTGGCCAGTGTCATTCTCATCATCGGCTTTAGGTTCGATAACAGCCAACCCATCCGAAACGCCTGCATCTGCTTGGCCGATCCTGAATTTTTGATACCGCTTGACCGCGTCGCGATATGACGCAAGATTGTTGTACGTATCTCCTTGAAAAGGAATCTTTGTCGGGTTCGGGCGATTCCGGCGGCGGTCCTCTGTGGAGTAGACGAGAGCAGTAATTACGCTTGCCAATTGATCCATTTTGAAGTGCTCATCAAGATTGCCATAGCACTCTTCAACCCGTCCAGCCCGGTGAAGCTGAGCCGCTATCGTGTTAGCTTGATATTTCTGAGTTTGAAGCCACTGCTCATACTCTGCCTTCTTCATGTTCGTTCTTTCCTTGTTCTATATGGCTCGCTAACGTGGTGTTGTGCCGTGGGCCAGAACGGTCGTTGATATGGCGCGACGCTGGCGGCCCGTCGGCACCAACACTGGGTTATGCCACTGTCTACGGCGCGGCGACAAATTTGTGCGCATTGCGGAGCCTTCTTATGCGTTCATCTATCTGCGATTTGCTTGGAGGCAGGTCCATGAATAGCGCAGCGGAGGCCCGCGACTCAAACTTGAACGAGTTCCCGATGTGAAACATCAGCAACGCATCGACGTAACGCTTCAACAGATATACCAAGGACTCAATCTCGGCAGTGTCTGTCCCAGCGTGTACGAACCGGTTTCGATGGTTCATCAGGTGGGTAAGCACCTGCACGGAATAGTCTCGTTCGGCAAACATGAAGGCTGCTCTGCGAACAGCGACCTTGAACGGATCAAATGTGCTGTCGGTCAGGAACTCGAGAAGGCTCCATAATCGTAGAAACGCGTCATTTAGGTCGGCAGCGTCGAGTGCACGTACGTACCGGACGAGAGAGTTAGCAAGTTCGTCCGAGTAAGCGGACTGGCTCAAGCGTTTGCGGAGCTTCTTTGAAAACGTAAATAGCTTGTCGATTTTTGCTCTGTCCGTGAACTGCTGTGCTGGTCCCGAGTAGCCGGGGTCGTACCAATACGACTTAGTTGCGAGGCTTCCATTTTCGTTGTGCATGGTATGGAATGGACACAGCAGAATGTCATTCACTGGGCGTGGTCTTCCAGATGAGATACGCAAACCCATGCCTTTGTTGAGCGCGAGGTTCCACGTAGCGCGCGCAAGGTCGATCGCGTCAAGTGCGCGTTGAGCACCCTCGAACGGTGATCTGGCCTTCACGGTGACAGACACGTCCATGTATTGCGTTGGCAGATCAAACCCAAGGGAGAACTTCTCGTCGGTGTAAAGTCTTGCGCGGTGTTGCCTTGCAACCTGAGCCTTGGGGTTAAAAGTGATCGCTGATGAGCCTATCCGGATGGAGGGCAGGTTGTGGACCGGAGCCAAAGAAACGCCAGTGAGGAGACGAAAGGGGGTCAGTGGCCTTCGCAAGTAATCAGTTTCCTGTTTTTGGCAGCTCTGCAACAGGTGGGTGGGGGTGATCTTCCCCTTCCCTCCGGCTTCAAAGGTGGCTTTGCTAAGTATCTTCCGCCTTTCGAGTTCTGGAATTGCGGGGGCGAATTCAATCATCCCGCCAAGGACTATAACGAGCTCAGAGTGCTCGAATCCGACGAACGCGGCCTTGCCAGGGATAGATGCGTCCTTCACGGCTTCGAGGCGGGTCGCGACCTCATCGGGATGGGAATCTTTGCGCCACTTCGCCATGGTCGTCATTCAGGGGCATAACGTCCGTGTTCAGGCGCGCGCGGCTTCTGGCGCGTCGCCTGCAACACGTTGTTATGTGTCTGTTTCACGATCCTTGAGGTGCTTCTTAAGTTGGTTTATGTCAAGAGCCGGCCGTGTGCTGTGGATCATGGCGTGGCAGTTCGGGCAAATCGGAACTAGATCATTCACTGGGTCCACGACGTACTCACCCTTGATTTTGGACAATGGAACAACGTGGTGGACGTGGATGTAGTTCCTCCCAATGGGCCCGTAATATTTCTCGAAGTTGAAAGAACAGACCTTGCACGTATAGCCGTGATGTTCCAAGCAATGCGCCCTTGCGACAGGGTTCCTTTCGTAGGAATTCACGGAAACGGATTTCGACGCTCCTTCAATCAGTTTTTCGGCCGGGGCGAGTTCTTCGGCAAGGCGCGGCTCAACTTTATCGTCGGAAGCGTACCAACATGGCTCGATGCGTATAAGGCTCTTCGATGTAAGTTTCGGCGTGAAGCCTTTAATCTTCGCTGGCCCAATGCCTCCTTCTTCATTGGCATCGGAGTAGACCATGGGAAAGGTCATTAACCGATACCCTTCTTCCTCTACTAATCTGATGTGTTCCCTAGATTGAGGGTACCCGGGTTGCTTCCTTTCCCTTCGACTTATTTCCCACTCCTCGTTCAGGATTAGCGTCTTATTCCCCGTTTGGTATACATCCCATGCGCCGAAAATGATGATCTTCTTCGACTCATTGATGAAGGACCAGCTCCATGTCCAGTTCTGGCATGTGGCGCCATGGGATTCAATAAACTGTTTTCGGTTCATGCTGGGGCATCAAGTAGCGAGAGACACATAACGTAATGTGGACCCCATATGTGGGGCGTTGTAAGACCCCAGTATTGGGGCCTAGCTTAGTCAGACTACGCTCAAGCCTTTGATCCCTCAACCCGAGCGACTGAGATAGCTATCCGCAAACGCACACGATATCGGCACCACCGGGGGATGTGCCCTTGCTTGGTGCCCGGCCGATGGGGCCGCTTGCCTACCGTGCGCTGGTGGACCTGAAGAGCCAGACG
>CAZYAH010000288.1:0-3323 GCA_964645595.1 uncultured Alicyclobacillaceae bacterium
GAGAATCTCCGCGTTCGCGTCGCGGTATACCATCTGCCAGTTCGGCTGGTACGTCAGATACGTGACAATGGGATCTCCACTTGGAAACAGCGCCACTTCGCACTGGTGTATGTCGACGAGCGCGGGTCCGTTCCACCACACATTCTTAATGGCCAGATAATCGGAAAACACTGAGTTCTGCAGGAAGACGTCCGTCCGCCCGTCCACGAACGTGGGAATGCCGCGGTAGATCAGGTAGCCGCCCCAGTGATACGCGTTCAGCACCTTGTTGGTGAGATGGTGGTCAACAAGGTAGTTGACTGCGTGCACCGGATACGCGTCTTCGGACCAGTGCTTGTCCACCGTGCCTCGCACAGAAGGGAGCTGCGCGCCGAAATACGCGAGTGCGGCAAGGCTGAGCAAGCCGTTCGGCACCATCATCCACCGGGGAGGCGTAGACAGGCTTCGTAGCACGTCTGCAAGGACGCTGGCCACGAGCGGTGCGGCGGCCATGGCCATGTACGGAGTAAACCGCTGATAGACCAGCATGTAAGCGAAGCAACCGCCAAAATACAGCGTTTCCCGCATCGGCAGGTTGCGCCGCCGACACAAAAGCACCAGAAATGCGGCGGCGAGAAACGGCAGGACTCCGTACTTGAACACGTCGCTGTGGAAGTTCGGGGAATGCCATTCGTTAATGTTGTCCACCATCAACTGGTTCGTGGACAAGAGGGCGTAGGTGTACGCCTTGTAGAAGTTTGGGTTGCAGAGACCAACGAGAAAGCCGCCAACCGCCGCCGCGACGAGGCGCCAGCGCGCCCCCCGGGGCAAGCGCAACCGTTCCAGGCGGCCGAGCGATGGCACAAAGCTGATGGCGACTTCGAGGCACAGCATGAGAACCCCGATGATGGCAGATCCGTGTGCGTTCGCCCAAACCAACATGAGCGGGAAAACCAACCACAGGACTTTGAATTGTCCCTGCCGAACCCGCTGCAAGAGCCAAAGAAAGACGGCGAACATCGTGTACGACAAGGTTTGCGGCCGCATGGTCCAGAACACGAGCGGCACCAGCGTGCCAAGGCAGGCGGTGACGGCTGCGACAATTCGATTGCCGCGGCTTACCTGGACAGAGACGCTGTACAAGGCGAGCACCGTGATGGTGTGCAAACCGCAGATCAGCAACCACATGCCCGCAAAGCCAAAGTGTGAGCCAAGCCAGGCCAACACCACTTCGTACAGCCACTCCTGCGTCACCCACGGTTGTCCGTGCGAGGTCCAGGAGAAAGGATCAGCGGTCGGAACAGTGTGGTGGCTAAGTATGTACAACCCGGTGGCGTAGTGCCACGGAGTGTCTGGATCCGACAGTGGCGCCATTTGATAAATGGCGAACCCGAAGATCCAAAGGGTGAGCAGCAAGGTTTGGACGCTGAGTATTCGGGTCCGCCAAGTCACCGCCTGCCACCTCGCTCCTTGCGGCGGAGCGCCTTGACCACAGCCCGGAGCGCCTTTTCTACGCCGCGCGTCGTCACGCCGGCTCCATCCGTCGGCGCCGCATTCTGGTTCTGCAAACGTACGCCCGGCAGTGCGAGCAGGTCCGCCCAGAGCCGTCGAGCGAGAGCCTCCCGGACGTCCGACGCCATCCCTCTGCGCCGCTTCAGAAAATCCTCCACAACCATCCGGAACTCTGTCGGCACGTGTTCCACCGCGAGCGTGCACCCAGGCAACTCGGACAGCGAAAGGCGGATTTCCCTTTCCGCGTCTGCGGAATGGTTCACGCTGGCCAGGGCGTCCGCGCGGCTGAGTTGCCACAGTGGCCGGTCCACCACCACCATTGTGCCGGCTACAAGATCCCCGAGACGACGTTCATGCCGGTCCACCATCATGCTGACAAGTCCGACGAGGTAGCCGCCCGGCAAGAAGTCAATCAACCGCAGCAGGTTGCGGACCAGTGCCGCGAAAAAGGAGAGGTTGCGGCCGTCCGCCTGCATCACCCGAATGCGGCAGATCCACTTGCCCAGCGTTTTTCCCGCCAGAAAATACTCGGTTGCGATAAAATATCCCCAAAAGAGGAAAAAGACCAGGAAAATGACGAATCCAATGGCCCAGGACGTGGCAAGGCCGAACAGGTCCAGCCAGCTCCAGACCTCAATCGAAATTCCGAGAAGGATGTACACGACGAGCAGTATGCCGAGGTCAATCAACTGCGCAAGCGCGCGCGAGCCAATACCCGCGGTCGTAAATTGCAAAGACACCTGTTCCGGTGTCTGGACGCGAACCTCCGTCTCCAGCATCCTTCTCACCACCAAGGAGAAATGTTATGGATATTGTACAGTTTCGCAAACAGCGACAGGATCAGTGGCGCAAACTTGAACTTGCACTGCAGCGGCGCCGCCAGGCTTTCCGGTCGGAAGCCGAACTCAACCAGTTTGTGGCGCTTTACAAGACCACGACCAACGACCTCGCGTACGCCCAGACCTACTTTCCGGGCGACGCCGTCGTCCACTACCTGAACGCGCTCGTCGCCGCAGCGCACAACCGCCTGTATCGCCAGACGGAAGGCGGATTCCGGGGAATTTGGCGCTTCTTTCGGGCGACGTTTCCCCACCTGTTCCGTTCCTTCGGTCGCTACATCGGACTCTCGGCGCTCATTACGCTCGCAGGAGCCATCTACGGCTACCTCCTCGTCTGGTCTGACCCGCTGAAGGCGTACCAGCTGTTGCCGCCGACGCTCATTCAGGGTGCCGATCCGCTGCACGCCGGCCCGCACGCCGTCGATTCACCCGTGGTGTCCAGCGCAATTATGACACACAACATCGAAGTGGCGTTAATGGCCTTCGTCGGCGGGCTGACCGCCGGACTGTTTACAGTTTACTCACTCTGGACCAACGGACTCATCCTCGGCGTCCTCGCAGCCATCTTTCAAACCAGCGGCAGAGTGGCGATGTTCTGGTCGCTGATTGTGCCGCACGGCGTGACAGAACTCCTCGCCATTTTCATTGCAGGTGGCGCCGGCCTTTTGTTTGCGCACAAGCTGCTTGCGCCAGGCTCCCTCAAGCGGTCCACAGCGGTCCGGCTGGGCGCCCAGAACGCGGCTCTGCTCATGCTGGGGACCGTGCCCATGTTCATTGTGGCTGGCACCATCGAGGGATTCTTCACGCCGGCGCCGCTTCCCATCAGCGTGAAATACCTGATGGCGGTGGCAACCGGCCTTGTTTGGGTGCTGTACTTCGGCGCGCTCGGCAGAAAGCGGCCGTAGGCCGCTCCCACTCCCGGCCTTGCGGTCGCTCCTTGCAGCGAGGCTCACAGGACAAATTTCTGCTTGCGCCGCAGGTACGCCCGGACCA
>CAZYAH010000289.1:0-3319 GCA_964645595.1 uncultured Alicyclobacillaceae bacterium
GCGAGTTTCACAGTGCCGGAATTGACGCTCATGCAGTGGGTCATTATTTGTTTACCGCTAAGGCCCACGTAGCAGTGGTAGCGTATGATTCGAAAGGGCATCGATATCTCTGTGACCTCGGGGATCAGTGGATCATGCCGATACTGTTGGATATCTCAAGCGATGACTTTGTGCCCGATCCGGTCTCCGGCTTCTTTCCGGGGGCACGCGTGCAAGTGCGCTCGACCGAAGCGACCTGCGACATCACCTACTACCGGCCAAGTGGGAAGGTCAGTCGACAATCCTATTCGCTCAAGCGGATTGGGGATGAAGAACTCGTTGCGGCAGGGCATTACTCGCAGCGATTGCTGCGAAAACCTCTCTGTGAAATGCGAATCCCAATGGAGACTGAGGTGGCTCACTGGGAATTTTGCGACTGGCGCAGCTTTCTCAGCACAAACCGCGGAATAAAGAATGAAGAGCCGCTGGATTCAATCGAAGCATGGTGTGAAAGGATTCATGAGCGGACAGGGATTGACCCACAACTGGTAAAGCAAGCGCTCGAAATCTACTCCAATTTCACGTGAATGGTGAGCATGTCCTGCTTCGACCCGTCTTTGGCGCTGATAACGTAAAACTTTAAGGTGGCCACGGTGCCTCGAAGTTCGGGCGGATAGGTCACTTGCACCGCAAAGTCTCCCCATGCGGGCGCTCCTGCGGACGCGTGAATGGAAACCACACCTGGACTGATCTGATTCTTCTGCGGAATCGGGTTGCCGTGCAGGTCTGTGACCTGCAATTGTCCGACGGCTTCAAAGGCACGCAATTGTCCCCGTACAGTGAAGCCGTTCTTTCCGGCAATCCGTTCAATCGTTGACAGTCGATAGGCTTCGTTTTTGTAGTTGACCAAGCCCACGGAGACGCCCGGCTTATTCCACCCCACAATCGCGTCGTCGGGTTTCGGATGGGATGGGTTGACGGTGCCGACCGACGTCAAATTCACTGGGGCCTGGCTTGGCGCCGGTGCCGTACCACCGCTTGGTTGCCCTGATGCCGGGGGATTCGAGGAATTCATTGGCGATGGTTCTGCGGATTGCGAGGAACAGCCTATCAGCAAACTGACCAACAAGGCAGAAACAGTCAGGGCGTAGGTCGTGCGCACCGTGATCGCTCCCTTAGCGAAACGCTGGATGCTTTCGGTCACCAGATTACTCGACGATGGCGCCGTGGGCGCGGGCGACCGCGACGGCTTGCGCGAGATCCAGGCGAACGCCTTGCAGGTTGAGGCTCTTGAGGTCAACGTGGTCCAATTTCGCTCCGCGCAGGTCAGCTCCGGTCAAGGTGCATTGATGCAAAATCGCACGTGTCAAATCGGCCTCTCGCAAATCGACCTTCTCCAGGTTACACCCCAACAAGTCAGCTTCCGTGAACCGCACCCTCCGCAGGTCCAGCTTCTTTAAATTTTGATATCGCAGGTTAGTGTACGACCAGTCCCCGGAAATGATGCGGAGACCGCTCAGGTTGGCTTCCACGAAGGAGGAACCGGTCATTTTGCACTCCTCAAACTCGGCTTGAAAGAGGTTGGCCATCCGGAACTGACAGTTCAGGAATGCGCTGCGGACGTGTACTGAAGCGTTCAGACGAGCCCCGGTGAAATCGCACTGGGAGAACTGACAGCGCTCTGTCAACAGCTCGTCCATCTTCGCGCCGCGAAAGGAACAGCGAACGAAGGTACAGGCGATATACCTGCTGTCCATAAAATCGCCGTCCGAAAAGGACTGTTGAACAAATTCCTTGCCTTGGGAAATCAGTGTGGTCATCTCCATCCGAAACCGGTGAACTTATTTGCAGAAGGGTCGGGAACTTGCTAAATGTCGGAAAATCACAGGTGTGATTGATGTGGGCACGAAAATAGGCCAGCCAGCGGTCCACCACGCGAGGTGGGCCTTCGACTGGGCTCAAACTGCAGCATGTATTGGCGCAGCGCATCAAGCTGAGCCTTTGTCGGCTGCGGAGCCGGTTGCGAGCGAAGACGAATCCTCTGCTCAGCCAGCACTTGCTCCGTTGCCGCATCCAATGTTCTGGAAAACCGTAACACGTCGCCACCCCCATGTCATTCTATGACGGGTGCGCATGTGTATACCGGCAAATGAGGGGGCGCTTGCGGATTTGTACAGCTGTAATATGTAGAATCGAACGGAATTACGCGCGCGCTGCGTTCACCATCGTCTTTACGTAGTCCTTGTAACTCTGGGAAGGGGAGAGGCTGATCTCGCGGACTTTGCCTTGTACGGCTTTTACGATGGCGACGGTGGCTTTGGAGTCCTTGTCTTTGACAATCAACACCGCAGGCTTCCTCCTTCCACGCCTTATGATAACACACTTTGCAAGTAGGCGTGGTAGTAGACGGCGAGCTCTCTGTCCGTTATGGTCGGGTCCTCGAACATGGCGAGACACACCTGCCAAAAGTGCTCATATTCGGACGGGCTGATGATCTTGTCTCGAAAGTACGTCGTCACGACGAATGCGTGCCCGAGCGCTTCCAGCCGGTAGGCCACGGCCGAGCAGCCCTGTTCCAGGTCCGCCCAGTACAACCCTTCCTCCCCGTTCGCCGCCTTCAGGGTCAATTCGTAGGCGTGGGGGTCCAGTTGGTCGTACATCGGATCGAACACTTCTTCGACGGAAGTAAAGTACATGTCCGCATGCTCTTCAAATTTGTAGTACAGGGCGCCGACCATGGACATCAGCGCATTGTAGACGAAATCGTAGTCGTTGGCGTACTGGATCCGGAACTGGCGGAGTACGTGGCGCGACTCCTCGCGGTGCACCTCGATGATGGCCTGTGCGAACCGGGCCTCACTCTTCCACGCTTCGTTGAGCAACTGTTCCTGCTTCTCCAGCCCAGCATCGTAGGTCTGCAGGGAATCCGGCAGCAGGCCTTTCACCAGCGGCAAGGACAGGATGGTGACGAGTATTTTCCCCATGGCCAAGGACAGAATGATGTAAAACGGAGTGGCCAACAACTGCGGGATGACAATCTCGCCGAACTTTGTGGTTTCCGGCTTTTGGGCAATATAGGCGCCGAGCCAGATGCATCCTGCGTTGAACGCCCACCAGCCGACGGTCTGCGTCAGTTTGGAATGCAACTTTTGCAACGCCTTGTAGACGCCCGCGAGGACGAGAAACGCTCCGACCCACAGACTCGGCCCGAGCCATGCCCGCGTTGGGCCAGTGGGAGTAAACGAACTTAAGAGCCACCAGCCGCAACCAAAGGCCATGAGGAGTACCACCAGCAAAACGCCGCTGACGAGTGTGCGGTTGTGATAGACCGTGCGCATCA
>CAZYAH010000290.1:0-3309 GCA_964645595.1 uncultured Alicyclobacillaceae bacterium
CTTCAATCGAATGTTAAGGAACCCTTCCATGACAATCTGTCCTGCGAGAGTTCCGGTTAAAGTGGAGTTTTGCCCTGATGCAAGCAACGCCACAGCGAAGAGGACGCTGGCGAGACCTGTGCCGAGTAATGGGCTCAGCAATTTGTAGGCATCCTGAATCTCTGCTACGTCTGTATGTCCAGTTGAGTGAAAGGCAGCGGCTGACAAAATCAGAATTGCTGCATTGACAAACAACGCCAACATTAGAGCAACAGTGGAGTCAATGGTGGCAAACTTGATAGCGGATTTCTTTCCTTCATACGTGTCCTCGTAGCGCCTGGTCTGTACAATCGACGAATGCAGATAGAGGTTATGGGGCATCACTGTCGCCCCGAGAATACCTAATGCAATGTAGAGCATTTCAGGATTCTGGACAATTTTTGAACTGGGAACAAACCCACTTAGTATCCCGCCGATATCAGGCCTGGAAAAAACCAATTCGGCTCCAAAGCAAATCATAATCGTGGCAATCAGAGAAATGACAATGGCCTCAATGTACCGAAACCCTTTGTTCTGCAACAAAAGTACCAACATCACATCCAGAGACGTCAGTATAACCCCGACGACCAGCGGGAGCCCGAACAAAAGCTGCAGGGCGATAGCCGAACCGACAACCTCAGCAAGGTCACATGCAGCAATGGCCAACTCACACAACACCCACAGTGCATAGTTCACCGGTGCACTGTAGTGGTCGCGACATGCCTGTGCCAGATCTCTACCCGTTGCAATACCTAATCGTGCCGTCAACGACTGGAGTAAAATTGCCATCAGATTAGAGATCAAGATGACGGACAACAAGGTGTAGTTGTATGCCGCTCCACCCGCCAAGTCAGTGGCCCAGTTTCCGGGGTCCATATATCCAACCGCCACCAGATATCCTGGCCCAACAAATGCCAAGAGTTTCCGCCAAGGACTTCCGTGCGTCGGAACAGCAAGTGTTTTATATACTTCACGCAAACTCGGAGCTTCCCGTTTCCGCCTCCACCCGTCGGTGTGGACGGGCCCTTGATTTTCTTTTGTTGCAATTTCCATCCTAACCACTCCCCCTTTCGAATAAGTCCCGACTGCACACTCGCTTGTGTTCAGTTTGAGCAGATGGCACATTGCGGCCCCCGCCGCTGCTTATAATTCCGACATTTTCCCAACAGACAAATTCTTTCTTGAACGACAAAGTTTTAGCTTAAGGAAACTTTCACAGAGACATTATACAACGTTTCAAGAAGAATGATTACACTTTTTTAGGCTTCGGAAAAAATTTTTTTCTCCGGAAAAAGTGTTGGTTTAGGGAAAGATTCTTGGACACAATATCCAAGGCTGATTGAAGTCGGAGGGTCACAACACGTGACAGAACGATGGCCTGAGGAATGTGGCCCAACATGGAAAGCCCTTGTTGGGTTTACGGTTGTCGTTCGGGGGGCAAGCATCGCAAAACTGTGATTCAGCCGCTCACTTGGGTAACCGTAATGGAAACATTACGGAATCACCGTATATACTGTAAACAACATTTTCCTTTGGCTAAAACTTTTTCACAAAGGAAAATCTGTTCAGGACAGGTTACGAAAGGGGCGTTCCCATGGGGGGAATTGACATTATTATTGGAGTGGCTACTGTTGGCTTGTCTTGTATGTTCAGGTCGGTAACGCGGCATGTGCTTTTCAACAAAATGAAAGCGTTGAGCAGCACGCACGACACCAACTCCTCCAAGCATTAACCCCCCTGTTATTGTTTTAAAGGTTGCTCACCAGTTTGGCTGTCCGCGGAGAAGCAGCCGTGCACATTATTCAGTTGACGAGTAGGATTGATGAAAAGGGAAGCCACTGTCGCAGGCTTCCCTTTTCACAATGAAAAATGTGCGTCAAAATCCAGTGCGCGGGGGACTGTTTGCCTATTCCGACACAAGCAAATCCGTCGGTTTCCAATGGCCGCGTCGCACGGTCAGCTCCGGATGTTGTTGGCGTCCTGCATCATCCGATCCGCCATGCCGAGCGCCTTCGCATTGAGTGCAAACATGTTCTGCGCCTGTATCATGTCGGTCATTTCTACGGTAAGGTCCACGTTGCTCATGGAGAGGGCGCCCTGCGTGACGGCAATTCCGGCGGGCATGGCGTTGCCTTGGTTGACAATCCGCACAGCCGCGCCAGGCTTCAAGACAAATTCGTTGTCTCCGACCGTCGCCAGTTTCTCATCCGGCAGACTGACGACCGCGATGGCGATTTTTTGGCCGGTGGATTTTCCGTCCACTTGGACCAAGCCGTCCGGCCCCACTTGAAGCGTGTGCGATCCGCTGCCGCGGACGACGATTCTGCGGCCGTTGGTGTCAAGCACGGGCGCTCCCTGTTGCGTCGCCAGGAAGAATGATCCATCTGCCGCCTTACTCCAGGTGAAGTTGCCCGCTTTCGTCAGGTGCACCGAACCGTTGCCCTGACCAACCACGAAGAACCCGTCGCCCTGGATGGCGAGGTCCATCGGATTACCCGTCTGCTGCAGGGGCATGGTTGCGAAATCGTTGTACCACCCGCCGGCGACGACCCCCGTGCCGCCCCACCAGCCGGGCGGCGTCTTCCGGCCCGCCTGCTCGTTGACGGCCGGATTCCCCTGCAGCGCCATGGTGTACGCGTCCGCAAACGATCCTTTCTCCGCCGCAAAGCCGACCGTGTCCTGGTTCGCAATGTTGTTGGAGATGCGGTCCAGCCACGTGAGACTCGATTTCATGCCACTCAGGCTCGTCCACAACGACTGCATGAAATGGCTCCTTTCCAGCTATCTTCCAGGTCCTCGCTCACTTGAAGTCTTTCTGGTCCTCGCTCACTCCTACGCTAAAGCGAGCCGTTCGCGAGGACCAGAAAGACATCCTTGAACGAATCTATTTCTCCTGGTCTTCAAAGACTTAGTTGGAACGAGGTGCCACGGCGCGTCGGAAGCGTTAAGCGTTCACTTTGCCGACGTCGGTGACGGCCTTCTCCAGCAGCGCATCGTACGTGCGAATCACGCGCTGGTTTGCCTCGTAGTGCGAGATGACCGACATCATCTGCACCATCGTGGCGGTGACGTCGACGTTGCTTTGCTCTAGTTGCCCCGGCTTCAACAATCCGGTGGACGGCCGAAGCTGCGCCAGCACCTGCGCGGGGTTGAGCGTGCCCGCCACTTGGTACTCCGTTCCGCCGAGCGGATTTAGGGTCGTGACGTCCGCGTCGACCGTACCGAGTCTCCCCTGCGGCAACGGGTTGTTGTTTGTATCGACAACGCGGTACGACGGTTGGCCCTGGCTGT
>CAZYAH010000291.1:0-3287 GCA_964645595.1 uncultured Alicyclobacillaceae bacterium
GTCGAATGTGCAGCCAACCGCTTGCCGAGAGATATCATATTCCCCTCCCGCTCGAGCAGGGTTACGCGGTCTAGAGTCTGCCACACCTGGGACGCCGCCCACATGGCAGTTCCCGGCCCGGCTCCCACGTCGAGAAGCGTCAGAGGCTGCCAGTTCGAAAGCTGGTGCCGGACGTGCGACAAAGCCGAATATACCGCAGCAAACGTTGCCGGAAGTCGAAATGCCGCGTACGCCGCGAAATCTTCGGGCGAGCGGAAAAACGTCTTGCCGGTGGCTGGAGTTCCGGCGCGATAGCGCTTGGAGAGCTCAGCGGTCGATGTGGCAAGTTTCTTCGCGGGCAAGGACGTCAGTTCGCTTTCGATGGCATTGCGTAAATCGAGCGGCAAATCCATGCAAAGTTGCTCCTTTGACCGAGGTGATAAACTTGGATGCGAAGCGTCACAATGACATCGGTAAGTTGCTCTAACATTGCTTCAAGGGTCTTGATTTAATGTACATGGAACGCATCGACAAGGAAAGAGCTCGCGTGCCTCGATGACTTGTATGAAGCAGGAATTTTGTGCCTATCATCGAATCAGCAGATGACCTCAATTGATAAGACAGGAGACTTGCGAAGTGCGTACGGAACCGACAGAACGAATTGACATCCGGGCCTTAACGGTTTGGCGGCTGACGGGTGGTATTTCAACGCTGATTGTCTGGCTTATCGTCGCTGCGGCTTGCGTCGCATTATCGAAAATTGGTTTGCCTTCGCGGTGGACGACGCTGGTCTTGGTGATTCTCATCGCAGTGGCAGTAATCTACGCGGTAGTGGTCGTAGCGATTGTGCCGATGGTCCGCTGGCGGCGGTGGCGGTACCAGGTGACGGAACGCGGAATTGACCTGCAGCGCGGAGTCTTGTTCATTCGGCGTACCCTGGTCCCGATGTCCCGTGTGCAGCACGTGGACACCATGCAGGGGCCGTTGCTTCGCCATTACCAGCTGGCGAGCGTACACATCGCAACCGCCGCCGGTATCGAGGAAATTCCGGCGTTGGCTGTGGAAGTGGCGGATGCGCTGCGGGATCGGATTGCGGCCCTGGCAGGGGTGGCGGACGATGTCTGAACCGCACCGCCTGCACCCTGCAGCCATCGTCATTCTCACCGTCAAATCGGTTCATCGACTGATCAGGTCCGCGTTGATCCCATTCGGTGCATGGCTGGTCTCGCAGGCTTCCAAGCACGGGTTGACCGGGCGACACCTGTTGTGGGCTGTTGCAGGCATCCTCGTAGTGTTGGTTCTTTCCATCGGTTGGGGACTGTTGGCCTGGCGACGCTTCACGTACCGCGTTGAAGATGGTGAACTGCGGCTTGAGCACGGGATCATCCAGCGGCAAAAGCGCTTTATCCCGCGGGAGCGAATTCAGTCCATCGACTTGGAGGAAGGGATTCTGCACCGCGTTTTCGGTGTCGTCCGGGTGCGGATCGAAACCGCGGGCGGTACTCAGGAAGAAGCAGCCTTGACGGCCGTATCCCGACCGGCAGCTCGTCAACTGAGGCGCGAACTGATGGTCGAGACCGCAATCCCAGAGGGAGCGGAGCCTTCCGGCGCCACCAGCAGTTCACGCGGCCCGGAGTTGGTCTATCAAATGTCGTGGCGGACGCTGCTCGCTGCGGGGGCCACCTCGGGCAGATTTACCGTTTTGCTGCCGTTTCTCGGGGGTATCTATTCCCTGCTTGACGAGGTGCAGTTGACAGACAAGGTCATCCAAGCGCTCGGCAGTCGAATCCACGGCTCGGCGACCACAACATTCGTACTGGCCGCCGTCCTCGTGGGACTTCTGCTCGCCTGGCTGTTGTCCATTCTGCTCACCGTAGTCACCTACGCGAACTTTCGGCTGAAACTGGAGGAAGATGCGCTGCTGATTCAGCGCGGGCTCATCTCGCGGAGGCACTCCACCATCCCGCAATCGCGCATCCAGGCTGTCCGCATTGTTGAGGGACTTTTGCGCCAGCCGTTTGGATTGGTCAGCATTCGCGTGGAGAGCGCTGGCTACGGGGTGAAGGAGCGCGAAGCGACCATCATCTGTCCGCTCCTGCCGAAAAAGGACGTTCCCGCGTTTCTCCGGAAAATTGCGCCTGAGTTCGGCGAAGCCTTGTGGACCAAGGATGGCACGACCCTTCGTCCGTTTCGCAACGGATTGGCTCGCAGCAGTGCTGAGGCGACTTCCGAAGGCGAACTGCAGCGCCTGCCCGTGCGGGCGCGGCGCCGCTTCGTGGTGCGGGCATGCATCCCAGCCGCGGTGGTTGCGGGCGTCGTTTGCGCCACCCTGCTGCCATGGGGATTGTTGTCCCTCGGGCTGTTGCCACTTGCCGCGTCGATGGGGGTGTGGCGTTACCGTGACGCAGGCTGGTATGCCTCCGGTGATAAACTGGTGCTTCGGTCCCGCCGCTTGACGCGCACCACGGCCATTGTCACAAGGCGGAGAATTCAGACGTGCAGCCTGGCGCAATCCATTCTGCAACGGCGCGCCAATCTGGCGACGTTTGCGGTTCGCGTCGCTTCTGGCCAATCAGGCGCGACCTTTTCCATCCGAGACATCGAACACGCCGACGGTCAGCGCCTCTACGCGTGGGTCGGCGGAAATCGAGACAACTGAGCAGGGGCAGCGGTTACCGCTGCCCCTGTTTACGAAATTCCTCTAGAACATACGTATTCGGATCCTGCTCCGTGATGAACAGGCTCGGTTCGCCGACGGCGAAGATGTGCAATACATGCATCGCCCGGGTGCACGCGGTGTAGAACAACTTTCGTTCGCTTTCCCGGCCGTACTGGTCTTTTGAACCGTTGCAAATAATGACCGCGTCAAACTCCACGCCTTTCGCCAGATAAGCCGGGATAACGAGAACGCCTTTCTCGAACTTCGGCGTAAATTTCGTCACCAGGTGGATGGGAAGGCGCTCCTTTAACGCCTCGTGGACCTCTGCGCTCTCGCTGGCCGTCTTGCAGATGACGGCAATCGTCTCGTAACCGCTTGACTGGAGCGCCTGGATGTCCGCGATGATTCGTTCCAAGAGATCTTTATGGTCACTTACCAACGCTACGCGAGGTTTTTCACCACGGCGGTTAAACGGGACAATCTCCTCCCCGCCTGGTACCATGCCGCGCGTGAACTCCACAATTTCGCGCGTCGAGCGGTAGCTGCGCGTCAGGCGGATGATTTCGGTCTGCTCCGGGCCATACAGTTGGGACAGCACCTCGAAGTTGCCGAGCGCTGAGCCGTGGGCGTAAATGGCCTGGTTGAGATC
>CAZYAH010000292.1:0-3274 GCA_964645595.1 uncultured Alicyclobacillaceae bacterium
AATCCGGACGGCGTGTTTTCTGTGCCGGCTCCACTGTCAGGTCCAGCCCCAGCCGGTCGAGAATCGTCTGGACCTTCTTCACGCCCAGGTCCGGGAAAAGGCCGTTCTCGAGCTGGTTGAGCGTGGTACGAGACAGTCCGGCCGCCTCGGCGAGTTGCGCTTGCGTCAGGTCGCGTGCGAGCCGGGCCTTGCGGATTTCGTAGCCGAGTTCCTGTAGTCGCACGAGGTTTCCACCAGATAAGTGTTAAATATATTGAACATTATAGGCGGGCAGCCTGGCTCTTTCAAGTCAGCCTGCGGGTGTGGCTCCTTTAGGCCTTTTGATTCTGTCGTGGACTCTGGCGGGGTTGTCCAAGTGTATGATTCCCGGCACAACAATAATGGTTCGTGCCCGTGACCCCCGAGGAAAAAGCCCGGCAGGAGATTGACCGCCAGCTCGCGGCCTGCGGGTGAGTTCTCCAGGAATATACATGTCTGGTCTGCTCATAACTGTTACAGAGTTCCGCAATCGTACCGTCAACGATCTGGATGGACTTGTTGATGCGTTAAAGGATTTAACCGGCCGAGGCGGAGACGCAGAGGAGAATGCTTGGCGTCGTTCGCTTCCTGCGGTAGCAAAGGCTTTTTCCGCAGATTCATTTGACAATCTTCATCTCTATTTTGGCGGTAAGGGGCGTCTTGCTCTGGAGTACCGTCTTCCATCGGCCCCGTACTGGTGCGATATCGTTATGCTGGGTGCCGTGAACGGAACTCCGTCAGCTGTTATTGTGGAATTGAAAGACTGGCAGGTTCGCGCGGACAAGCCTGGCGCAAGAGAAGGCCTCATGCTCCGTCAAGGTCGAGAAGACCTGCATCCGTCAGACCAAGTCCAGGGTTACGCAAGGTACTGCCAGAAGTTTCATTCAGCGGTCGACGAATATCAGGCACAAGTGCATGGGTGCGTGTTGTTTACGAGGGACTATTTTTGTCAATCGTACTCCTTGCCGCCGAACGACAGACTTGCTCATGAGTACCCGCTATTTACATTGTCGCCATCTGATATTGAGCGTCGCTTACCTGGATATTTCGCCAATCGGCTGACAGAACCTCATGAAAAGTTCGCGGAGTCCTTTGCGCATGGAACCTACCGCCAAGATCGCAGCTTTGTTCAGGCCATAGGTGAGCAATTACTCGATCCAACCGGTTCGCCGCTTGAACTTCTCGACGGTCAGCGTCGTGCGCTTCACATTTGCCGTGAGCGTGTTGAATCGTCTGTGTTTGCTGAAGCGGGAGTCCGCAAGACCGTTCTCGTGGTCGAGGGGCCTCCAGGCTCGGGAAAATCCATCGTCGCGGCCCGACTATGGGCAAACCTTGTATGCGACCCGAGATTGCCCGAAGGGAATGTCACGTTTGTGACGACCTCAACGGCCCAGACAAGCAACTGGAGGGCGATGTTTGCAGATGCTGCCAAGGATGTCGCTGCACGCGGAGTAGTCTTTACCGCAAACGAGTACATTCCGTTTACAACGCAGGATATCGGTCGTATCAATCGGACTCAACCTGGCCTTCTCGCCGAAATTGACCAATGGCGCAAAAATTTTCAGTTACTACGTGAGATGCTGCCTGATCGGCAGCGAACGCAAGATGATAAGTTCCTGGTGTCGGTCGTTGATGAGGCTCATGCACTGATCAATCCTGAGTATCGGGATGCCCGCGGCCAGTTTGGCTTTGCGATTCACGTGGGGCCCCAAGCCTATCACGTGATCCGGGCATCGACGATCTCCATTTTCTTTCTGGATCCTCGACAAAGTTTCAGGGAGCGAGAGTCAACCACTGTGGAAGACATTCGCAAGTGGGCGAAGGAGCTCGGCGCGGAATTCATTGAACCTATAAGTCTCGCGGATGCTCAGTTCAGATGTTCAGGGTCAAAGGAGTATGTTGATTGGGTGGACAAGGTTTGTGCGCCGAATTTGTCGAACGTACAGCAGGCGGTTCACGAAGGCGCTGTGAACTACGGCATATTGAAGTCTTCCTTTAGTTTTCTGACATTTGATACACCGATAGCCCTTGAAGAGGAACTTCGGGATTTGATGGCGAAAGGGAGGACAGCGCGATTGGTGGCGAGTTATGCCCGGGAGTGGGTCACGGGTAAGGCTGCCAATCCGCATGCGCTGCCGACTGAACTCAAGGATTTCAACGAACCTGTTATAAAGTCCGGGAAAACCGTTCGATGGGCAAAGGTCTGGAACCACGTTCCCGGAGGTAGAGACTACACGTCATTTATTCGGGCGCCAGTCGGGACTCCCATGCATGCTGACCCCTTGTCGGAAGTTGGCTGTGCCTATGTCGTGAGGGGGTTCGACTTTGACTACATTGGCTTGCTGTGGCTGGGAGATCTCAAGTGGCGCAAAGGAAAGTGGGTTGTCGATGTTGACGCCGTATTTGAGTCTGGGCTCACGCGACACGTGCAACGGGCAAGAGCAGAAGGTCAAACTGGCCCCGCAAACGACGCACTCATTGAGAAGCTTCTGCAGGGATATAGGATCTTGATGACCCGAGCTATGCGTGGAATGTTCGTGTGGTTTGAGGATCCTGAGACACGCGCCTATGTCGAGAATTCGTATCGGGATGTATTCGATATTAAGTTAAACGAGAACTAAATTCAGTCGCATGTAACGCGGCTCTCATTTTGGCTACACTTGTTCTCAAAATGAGAGCAAGAAGGCTCCTCAATGTCTCAGCGGATCGAGAGATCACGCAGGCCCGCAAGGTGCCCGACGTGCGGCGGTCAGCCGGTTGCGCGCATCCAGCGCGGGGAGCCCGCCGTCAGCTAGAAATTGATAGACGGTCTGAGAGGCCTCGGGGTCAGACTCGAATTCTTAATGAGGTTCGTCAGTGTGGCAGTGATATTCCCGGGAGCTTTCTTGTAGGCCACTCTTGGCGCGGTTCCTTCGCGACCTTCAGGTTTGGATTGTGCTCTTTGCATATTTCCTTTGCGGTAAAGCTTTTCTTTTCCTTAGCGGATTCGTGGCCTTCGCGTTAAGGCTGTTATTTTCCTTTGCGCCCTCCGCGTCCTTTGCGGTGAAGCTTTTTGGGTGTTTTCTTGGGCGCTGCATCTACTAGCTGCATCGCGCGCCACCCCAACTGCCCCGTGACCATGCCGCTCATCGGCAGCACGCAGGAGATCGCCTCGAGCACCTGGCGGCGGGTCATGCCGTAGTCGTAAGCGCGCCGGATGTGCTATGCGCTGTGAGCTCGACCGCTACTTCAATCCGCAGCTGACGGTGGAGGACAG
>CAZYAH010000293.1:0-3250 GCA_964645595.1 uncultured Alicyclobacillaceae bacterium
TCGGGAAATCCGCCGAAATCGTAGATGGTGGAATACTCGGCCACGTCGCTGACCGCTTGAACCTCCTGTTCCCAGTGAGCCGAAAACAGGACGATGCCAGCTGGCCGTTTCATTTCCTGACCCAGCCGATTCAGGAATTGCGTGTATTCGTTTTGCTCCACGGCCAACATGGGTGACCCGTGAGCGACAAACAGCGACGGAGTCATCGTTCTCATCCTTCCGCAGGTTGTATGAACACCTCCTACATTACACTATTTACTTACTTTTGTATAGTAATTGAAGCTGCGATTTCATTTGTGGCAAAGGCAGATGACAAAGATAGCCCGCGCTACTGCTGAGCTCTTCGCCACTCCGCCACGTAGGTCTGAAGCGCTTTGTGGAGCTCATGCCCGATAATGGCGTACGCACCGTCGTCCAGGTTCGCGAGCGATACGCGGATGGACCACTCCGGCCCTTGGAATCCCCCGCCGTTCAGGAGCACGATGGACGATTCCTCGGCCAGGCGAAACAAGATATCCACCGGCTCGTAGTTTTGCTGCAGATACGAGGCAAACTCGCTGCCGTAGTGGCGCATGGCCCATTCCACCAAGTCGAATTCGGTGTAATAATCCGCGGCGTACGGAAGCTCCGGCCGCGGCAGGCCGAGGCCGTCGTACAACAACTCCATGCGGTGGCGGCAGATGTCCTTCGTCAACCGTTTATACTCGTTTTCCTTGTCGAGCAGTGCGAACACAGAAAACAGCGCCATTTGCACCTGCTGGGGCGTCGACAACCCAGCCGTGTGATTCAGCGCCACTTGGCGACTGTCCGCCACCATCCGGTCAATCCAGCGGAGTTCCTCCGGATGCGGGGACAGCGAGGCGTACCGCCGGTTCAGAATCTGGCGTTTGTCGGCAGGCAACTGCTTCAACAATGTGTCGAACACGTTCTCCTTGTTGACCGCCACGACGCCGAGCCGCCACCCCGTAACCCCGAAGTACTTGGAGAACGAGTACACCCCGATGGTGTTATACGGTAAATCCGCCATGAGCGAGCGGTAGCCGTCGACAAACGTGCTGTACACATCGTCCGAGATAATCATCAAATTCGGGTTGTCGTGTTTGACAATGTCCACAATCTGCCGGATGGATTCTGGCCGGATGGCGACAGAGGGGGGATTGCTCGGATTCACCAGAAACAGGGCTTTCACCGAAGGGTCGGCCAGTTTTTCAATCTCCCAGGTTGGATACTGCCAGGTGTGATATCCGTCTTCCGTCATTTCGCTGGCACGGATTGGGACGACCTCAAAGTCGTACCGCGCCAAGTGTGGGATCTCAATGTAGGGCGGAAAAATCGGGACCATCACGGCAATCCTGTCGCCGCGACTCAACAGGAAATTCTCGAGGAGGCTGTCAAAGATGTAACACATGGCGGCCGTCGCCCCTTCGACCGCAAACAAGTCAAACGATCCGCAAGCAGGATGGTTGCCGCACAGCTCTTGCATGAGAAAGTCGTGTACCACCTGCTCCACGTGGATGAGCATCCTATCGGGCATCGGGTAATTGTCCCCGATGATGCCGTCCACCAACTCGTGGACCCAGGCGTCCGCATTGAAGCCTTTGACCTCAATCCCGTAGTCCACGACATCGCCGAGCAGCGTTGCGCCAGGTTCCTCCGCGTGTTCGCGCAGATATGCCTTCAGTCGATCCGCTACGCCGACCCGACGCGGCATACCGGCGAGATGACCCTCGTTCCACACGCTGCGCGACTCCTGAACGGCGAACTGGCCAAGCAAAAAGAACGCCTCGCGCGGCGTAGCAGCAATCCAGTTCGGATTGCCCCGCCCCGCGTCCAGCATGGTGCGCGTGAGCTTCTTTTGCGCCTTTTCGGCGAGGCTGATGAGTTCGTTTTTCAATTCAAACGGACTGATTCTTTCGTACGCCCGCTCCATTTGACGACGTTCCGCCAGATCCCGCTCCATGCTGACTCCTCCCGTAGCGTGCAGCCGCAAACGCAATGCTTCCCGGACCAAATCTGAACTGACTGTCATTATGGACCAGGGCATTCGATGCTATACGGCTGTTGCCAGTACCAGGGCTGGAGGTTCCGGCTCGTCGGGCGAAAAGGCCTTATTTCACCGTACGTCGACAAATAGCATAAGGAGAAAGAGCACGCGGCCAAGAGCGAATCGGGACACCGATACGTTCGGATA
Source organism: uncultured Alicyclobacillaceae bacterium (assembly GCA_964645595.1). Taxonomy (GTDB): domain Bacteria; phylum Bacillota; class Bacilli; order Alicyclobacillales; family Alicyclobacillaceae; genus Alicyclobacillus_A. Next base: position 2,192 of record CAZYAH010000293.1, read on the forward strand.
TAGCAGTCCTATGATTAGCAATATGGTAAATGGGTGAACGCGACTTGGCGGCCCAATGAGAAAGCGGGCCAAAATCGTGAGGAAAGTGACCGCGTATCGCTCCGTAAGACCGGCTTGGAATTCCATCGTATTCCCTCCGATGGATCGTATGCGCTGGGCTATTGAAATGACTGGACGGGGATTCGGTTGAGGACGGGGACAAACGTTGAGCAGCAGCTAGTCGGCAGTTGCCAGTTCCAGCGCCGTTTTCGCCTCGCGGAGCTGCAGCGGATCGCCAATGTCGTACGCGTAGACGAGGAGGTACAAGTTTGTGTACAGCGCCCGGAACTTCGCCAGCAGCCAGGTCTCTTCGTCGACTTCGCCGTAGGCTCGCCGGAAAATTTCGCGGCCCTCTGGCGGAAGAAAACTGTGTGCTACCGCAAGGTCGACAGCCGGATGGCCAATGTGCACGTCGCCCCAGTCGATGACGCCGCACAAGACGCCCTCCGCGTCGAGCAGGAAGTTCCGGAAGTTCAGATCTCCGTGGACGAGCGCCTGTCTTCTAGAAATAGACTCTGTAGCTGGCAACCACTTCTCCACGTCCCAAAGCGGACTTTGCTTGTCCAAAAGGCCGAGGTCGACGGCCTCCTTGAGGTACTGCTCGAATTGTCGGGTTCTCCGCTCGAGGTCCATGCGGCCAATCTTATCCGGCTCCAATCCCATCTCGACGGCTTGTTGCACGGGAGTGCCATGCAGATCCTTCAAGAATTTGGCGAACAGTGGCGCCGACTGCACGCGCTGCTGTCGACTCGGCTGCCTGGTGTGCGCGGCATTGCCCGGGAGCATCGGATAGCCAGCGAACGGGTACGGGTACAGTTCACTCGGTTTGCCGACAAAGACTGGGTTCGGGACTGGCATGGGGAGGCGTCGGACCAAGTGCGGCAGAACGCGGCACTCCGCCTCCATGCAGTCAACGGCCAGCGCCCGGCGCGGAAATCGAAACACGAATCGGCCGTTGATCCGAAACACGGCGTTGTCCCAACCTTCTCCAACAAATTCCGCCCGCACCGGCGCCAACTC
>CAZYAH010000294.1:0-3241 GCA_964645595.1 uncultured Alicyclobacillaceae bacterium
TGCAGTCCAACGGCTGGCCGCCGGTGGAGATGTACGTGTGGTCCTACGGAGGGGATTTCTTTGATTCCAACCTGACCAAGAGCACTCTGGACTCTCCGGAGGCCGTCAAGGGAATCGACCTGATGAAGCGCATGGTGGACGAGAAGGTGGTTCCACCGTTGGCGGAACTGGCGAACGTGGACATTGAGAGCCTGTTCCGGCAGGGTCGCGTCGCCATGTTTGCCGGAGGAGCGGCGGACGGCAACTACAACACAAACGGATTCACGGCGAAGATTGCCGAGATGCCGAAGGGAACGCAGAACGCTTCGTTCCTGTGGATTGCGGATCTCGCCATCAACGCTCACACCCAGAAGGACAAGGACGTCGTGTTCAAGGCCTATGTGGCGCTGCTTGACGCCATCGACCACTGGAAGGTGGTCCCGCCGGTGAAACAGTACGCGCAGAACCTGGATCAAATCAGCATTCCGGATGCACCGGGCGGACATACGCCAGCCGACAGAATCCCTGTGATTCTGGACTCGATGCAATACGCGCGGTCTCCGCAGTTGATTCCGAAAATGGACAAATACTACACGGTGCTGACCAACGACATCTATCAGCCCGTTCTGTCCGGAAAGACCACGGCGCAGGCCGCAGCGAAACAGGCTGCTTCGGATCTCAGCGCTCTATTGCATTAATATCAGCCTGGAAGGTACGGTTGGCCCTTGCAACTCGCGAGGGCCAACTTTATGGGAGGTGAACGGACATGGCCATCTCCAGGCTCTCTTTGAAAACGAAAGAGGCGTTGGTCGGATATCTCTTCATCAGCCCCTGGATCATCGGCTTTCTCGTCTTCACTCTGGGCCCGTTAGTGGCGTCCTTCTACCTGAGTTTCACCGAGTACAACTTGCTGCAGCCGCCAGAGTTCATTGGCCTCGCCAACTACAAGCAACTGCTCGTCGACAGCGACTTCTGGCAGTCCCTTCATGTCACCATGTATTACGCCATCGTGTCGGTGCCGCTCGACCTGCTCGTGGCGCTGTTGCTCGCGGTGCTGCTCAACCAAAACGTCCGGTGGATGCGGCTGTACCGGACGCTCTTCTACCTGCCGGCGGTCCTTCCGCCAGTGGCAGTGTCGGTGTTGTGGAACTGGATCCTCAATCCTGAGTACGGCATTTTGAACCGGTTTCTCGGTCTATTGGGTTTGCCCCAGCCCCAGTGGCTCGTCACACCGCAGTGGACGGTTCCCGCATTCATCGTGATGAGTGTATGGGGAGTGGGGACGGCGATGGTCATCCTGTTGGCGGGGCTGCAGGATGTGCCGCAAAGCCTCTATGAGGCGGCTGTCATCGACGGAGCTTCCACCTGGCAGAAGTTTCGCTACATCACCCTGCCGATGCTGTCACCGGTCCTATTTTTCAACCTGGTGATGGGCGTCATCGGCGCGTTCAGCTACTTCACACAGGCCTACGTGATGGGATCCGGCTATGGGCAAGGTGCGGGTGTCAACAACGCAGGTCTTTTCTACGTCCTGAACATCTATTTGCAAGTCGCGTCGCTGCACATGGGATACGCTTCCGCGCTGGCGTGGGTTCTCTTTTTCATCATCCTGCTGTTGACCCTCCTCATCTTCAAGTCCTCTGCGCTGTGGGTCTACTACGGAGGTGAAAAGTGATGAAAACGCCAGGACTTGCGGCAAGCGGTACACATCCCCCCGCAGGGCTGCGCGGGAACCCGGCAGTGAAAATGCGCATACAGCGCGCCATAACCTACCTTTGTCTCACGGGCGTGTCGATCTCGTTTCTCATTCCGTTTGTCTGGCTCGTGTTAAGCGCCTTGAAGCCGAGCGACGAGATCTTCGTGTTTCCACCCGTGTGGATCCCGAAACACTTCGAGTGGCACAACTTCGTCGACGCGATGACGGAGGTTCCCTTCGGGCAGTACGCGCTGAACACGCTGCTCATCGCGCTGGTGAACGTAGTTGGCAATGTCGTTTCATGCTCGCTGGTCGCGTACGGGTTCGCCCGGTTCCGCTTCCCGGGGAGAAGAATCCTGTTCATGATTCTCCTCGCGACCTTGATGATTCCGTCACAGGTGTTGCTGGTGCCGCAGTTCATCCTTTTTCAAAAGCTGGGCTGGGTGAACACCTTCCTGCCGCTCACCGTGCCCGCGTTCTTTGGATCCGCGTTTTTCGTGTTTCTGTTGCGCCAGTTCTTCATGACCATACCGGTTGAACTGGAGGAAGCCGCCCGCATCGACGGGGCCGGTCCATTCCGGATCTTCTTCACCATCGTACTGCCGCTCATCAAACCGGCCTTGACGGCCGTGGCGGTGTTCTCCTTCCAGGGAGCATGGAACGACTTTCTGGGACCGCTCATTTACCTGAACGATCCCGATAAATTCACCCTGCAACTGGGCCTCGCCCAGTTCCAAGGCACCTTCCACACCCAGTGGAACCTCATCATGGCCGCATCGGTCGTCGTCACGCTGCCGATGCTCATCATCTTCTTCCTGGCTCAGCGGTATTTTGTGCAGGGAATTACGCTGACCGGATCGAAAGGATAAATTTTGGCGGGCGGGATCTCCGCACGCCACAGACGGATTCACACATCAAGATCATCGAACGGAGGATGACGGGATGCAGGTCAATCGATTTCAGGGAAATCCGATTGTCATACCGGCTCACGTACCGCCTTCCAGAGACGATTTTGAAGTGATTGGCGCCTTTAACGCGGCCGTCGTGGAACACGATGGGGAAGTCCTGCTCTTGCTCAGAGTCGCGGAGCGACCGAAATCCGTCGACACGGACAACGTGCGGATTCCGGTGTTTGACCCCGAGTCAAACGACATTGTCATCCATCACCTGTCCGTGCACGACAGCCGGTTCGACTATACCGACCCGCGCGGTGTGCAACTCTCCGGTCAGGGACAAACCGCGTACCTGACGTCGCTGTCCCACCTGCGCCTCGCGCGAAGCCGGGACGGTCATCACTTTCAGGTGGAGCCGCGGCCGTTCCTGTTTCCGGCGCATCCGCTCGAGAACTTCGGAATCGAGGACCCGCGCATCACGAAGATTGACGACAAGTACTACATCACGTACACGGCCGTGTCGGACCGCGGCGTCGCCGTGGGTCTTGCAGTGACCGAGGATTTCGTCGAGGTAGAGCGCGTCGGCATCATCCTGGCGCCGGCAAACAAAGACGTCGTTCTCTTCCCGGAGCGGATCGGCGGGCAATATTACATGCTCCACCGTCCGTCGCCT
>CAZYAH010000295.1:0-3238 GCA_964645595.1 uncultured Alicyclobacillaceae bacterium
GAACCGTTGTGCCCTGAATCCATTGGGAGAAACTGAACCCGCGGCTGGCACGGAGCTGCTTTCGCCGGCGGAAGAGTGATGACATTCGACCGGAGTATGGAAAACAGTCGCGCTTGCGTCGTGGCAGTTGCAAGGTCCAAAACGTAGTTGCGGTTCGGCGATAGGTCGTGAATGTACCAGTTGTCTGTATCGCTGCTGACGCGGATCTGCTTTACGAGCGGCGCATTGTACCCGTCAAACCAGCAATCGGTGACGTCATAGAGACACAGAAACAGCGGCAGCTCGTTCCAACTGGTGCGAAAGTGCCGGGCAATCATGTCCTTGCGGTGTTCATCCACTTCCCAGTAAGTGAAAATCGTCCAGGGGTCCCGTGCCATGCCGACAATGCGACTTTTCCCGCTCCGACGGGTCCACTGTTCGTCAAACAGACTTGCCTGTCCCATTTCATCCACTCCCGCACATCATGTTGCGTGCTTTCATCGTTGTCCGTTACCTATCCATACGTAGACACGCCTGCGGTGATGCGTGGATGTTTGACCTTGTTTGCTCATCAAGGCTCTTTTCGCATCGACACAGCGTCGATCCGTGGTATAATCTGGGAAGATATGGTGTGAAAATGTTTTTCTCCTGACTCACAGGACATGTGAGGTGACTACATGAAAAAGCTGTGGAAGATACTTCTTACACTATTCGGTGGAATCGTTATCGTTTCCGCTTTGCTCATTTGGTGGATATATCAGCGTATGGTGGCGCCTCAAAACGAGCTGGAAGACCAGTTACGTCAAATCCTTCGAACGCATGACAAAAATGTCATTGAAAAACTGTCGGTTGACGATGCGACAGCGCAATTTTTGTTAAAGACGCCTTCCGATGCGCCGATTAGTACGACTGACTTTCAAGGCGGCGGTCCTTCTTATTCTGGAGCCCTGCTCGGTGGATTTTCAGCCACAATAGGGGAACAACATCTGGAGTGTTACATGGCTTCAAACGATGCACAATCCTTTTTCTCGATTCCTCATTGGAAGCTTATCAAAATCTCTTTGAAACCGATTGGCATTGATCCAAATTGGACTGGATGATACCATTGCTTCCCTTTCTAGGCAGCCTTCAACACGTGAACAGGCGTCTTTACCGGCTTGCGACGTGCCTGAATGAGCAGAAGCCGTCGTTGTTGGCCTGTAAACGGTCTAGACTGCCCAATATTGTGAGGCAACATTGTGAGAAGTGATTATCGCAATGTGTTGGGAGAAGGCGCTGTTATGGTACAGATCATCCGAGCCGGTCTGGAACACGCGAGCGGAATATCTGATGTTTGCATTCGAGCGAACTACAATACGTATGGGGAATTATACGATGAAGACTATATAAAGGAGATCGTCGAGTAGTTCTATACTGTAGAGAGGATCTCGCGCGAGATAACACACGTTAGTCGAAGTTGGAATGGGTGGTTTGTAGCGGTTGATGAATCCCAGGTAGTTGGTGCTATATGCGGTGGGATTGAAAATGAAGACGCTGAGGTCTATGCACTGTATGTGGAACCTCACCTCGTTGGAAAAGGCCTGGGGTCAAGCTTGTTGACGAAGTTAACTCAAGTGCAAAAGGAATATGGTGCACGAAGACAATGGGTATCTGTAGCTAAAGGAAATGCAATTGGGGTCTCGTTCTATGAAGCAAAAGGGTTCCAATTCCAATTCGAGGAGCCTGACGAGGGTCGGGATTGTTATTCATCGTTGCGATTGATGAGACCAATTTGATACGTAAATCATGAGCCTTTCGAAATGTAGAAGCACCAACTCCTATTTATACCAATCCCCAATCGTGGTGATACTCTTGTTTTTGACAGAGATTCGGTTGAAAGATTGGCCGGAAGTTCCAAATCGGTACCCCTTTAACCTGCCGGCGTTTCAAGGCTTGTCCGAGATCTCGTTGGAGAAGCCAGTGACGTTCTTCGTCGGTGAGAACGGTTCCGGAAAGTCGACCCTGCTCGAAGCGATTGCGATTTGTGCCGGATTTAACCCCGAAGGCGGCAGCCGCTCCACTGTCTTTGCCACTGCGGCCACCGAATCGGCTTTACATAACCACCTCCAACTCTCCTGGTTGCCAAAGGTGAAACAGGGTTTCTTTCTGCGCGCCGAGAGTTTCTTCAATTTTGCAAGTTATATCGACGAACTGGAACGCGAATGTCCTACAGGATACCGAGCTTACGGCGGCAAATCGCTGCACCACCAATCCCACGGCGAGTCGTTCCTGTCTCTGTTCGTCCACCGATTTCGCAGCCGAGGCAAAGCGTTGTATCTTCTGGACGAACCGGAAGCCGCGCTTTCTCCGTTCCGACAACTTGCACTGATGCGCATACTCTGGGAACTGGAGCAAAGTGGACAGGCACAGTTCATCATTGCTACGCACTCGCACATTCTGCTTGGCTACCCGAACGCACAGATCCTGAATTTTGACACAAGCCCGCTATCGTCGGTACGGTACGAAGAGACGGAACACTATGCCATTACGAGGGAATTTCTGCTGCACCGCGAGGCGATTTTTGCGGAGTTGTTCAAGACTGAGGAATAGCACTGTGCGCGTACTTTGGACGAGCGTCCCAGTCTGGATGACCGCTCCCCTCAATCGCGTTCATACGTGTACGCGCGTTCGACCTTGCACACGCGAACGGCATAACGTTCATACCACACGTCACGCCCGAGCTTCTGCGCAATCTGGTGTCGACTATGCTCCCGCCAGCGCTGAATCGCCTCTTCCGATTCCCAGTACGACACCGTTATTCCGACTCCCGTCGCATCCCGGACGCTCTCTGCGCCAAGAAAGCCGGGTTGCTGGCTCGCCAACTCCAGCATCTCATCAGCCATTTCTCCATAGCCGTTATCGCCGTCTATTCGGCGAGACGTGAAAATGACCGCGTAGTACGGAGGTTGTGGCGTATTCGCTATATCACTCATCTTCTTATGCTCCTTTGTGTAAAGTCTGCCGGACGAAAGAATACATAACTTATCTTATGGAAACTCGATAGAATTTCGTTTCGACTTCCAGCTTCTATTCCAAACTTAGCGTATCCATCAATGTGCAACTACAGAAAAACAGTTTACCATGAAGGACATCGGGCGGATACGTCGGCATGCGACATGATATTGATGGCGCGCCAGTCGGCGCGCCACTTCAATTGCTCGATATTACGTGACTCTTCCATTCGTTCTACCTGGATACCTATCCTATTACCGTTACATTC
>CAZYAH010000296.1:0-3215 GCA_964645595.1 uncultured Alicyclobacillaceae bacterium
GCGAAACGCAGGGAGACGCCATGCGGCGCCTTGGCTTCGCATTCTCGGAAGCACAGAGCCGAATCTGCATTGAGGTTTCTGCGGACCATGTAAACGAGGTCTTGCAAGCTGCGGGCGAGGCAGGCGTTCCGGCGACGTTGCTCGGGACCACAGGCGGAGAACGCTTCGTCTTTGCGGATGACGGCGGGACGTGGCTGGATGTGGCCGTGGCGCGCCTGGATGAAGCGTATACCAGCGCCATCGAGCGGTGGATGGCTGCGCCGGCAAGTCAAACCGCGCCAGCGGCGGACGACGTATGAGTGCCCGCGGGGAGCGGTGAACCAGATGCAAGAACCAACCGGTGCGGAAACCAACTTGCGCGGGAGCTAACGGGTCCGGAAAGGAGAGTCGACCATGCCGTTCGGCAAAGAAGATTTCGTAGACGTTCCGTTCGCGGCAGATGACGACAGGCCGAAAGAGGAGTGCGGCGTATTCGGTGTGTTCGGCCATGAGCGCGCCGCCGAGTTGACGTATTACGCGCTGTTCGCGCTGCAGCACCGCGGCCAGGAGGCCGCTGGAATTGCCTCGGTGGACGGCGAGAAAATGTACAGTCACCGCGGACTGGGGCTGCTAACGGATGCGTTTGACCAACAGCAGTACAAACAGCTGAAAGGATACGCTGCCATCGGGCACGTACGGTACTCCACCGCAGGATCCAACACGCTGCAGAACGCGCAGCCGATGACGTTTTCGACCCACCAGGGCAACCTCGCGGTGGCGCACAACGGCAACCTCGTCAACGCGCACGCACTTCGCGTCCTGCTGGAACGTCAGGGCAGCCTGTTTCAATCGACCAGTGATTCCGAAGTGGTCGCCCACCTGATTGCGCGCGCTGGCTACCCCACTCTGCTTGAGAATGTGCAGGACAGCCTGCGCGTCATCAAGGGCGGGTACGCGTATCTGTTTCTCGCGGACGACGAACTGATTGCGGTTCGCGATCCGTTCGGCCTCCGCCCGCTGGCGCTCGGTCGCCTCGGCGACGCCTGGGTGCTGGCCTCCGAGTCGTGCGCATTCGAGACGATTGGCGCGACGTTCGTGCGCGACGTGGAGCCAGGGGAGGCCATCCGCATCCGCCGGGACGGGATGACGTCCATCCCGCTCGCGCCGACGGCGCAGAAGTCCATGTGCACCTTTGAACACATCTACTTCGCGCGCCCGGACAGCGACATCGACGGCTGGAACGTGCACTCGGTCCGGAAGCAGTTGGGGCGGATTTTGGCGGAAACGCACCCCGCGGAAGGAGACATCGTCATTGGAGTGCCGGACTCGAGCATCTCCGCCGCTGCCGGGTTCGCCGAGAAGAGCGGCATCCCGCTCGAAATGGGGCTCGTGAAAAACAAGTACATTGCGCGGACGTTTATCCAACCCTCGGACGAGCTGCGCAGCTCCGGTGTCCGCATGAAACTCAACGCGGTGCGCGGCGTCGTGGACGGGAAGCGGGTCATCCTCATCGACGACTCGATTGTGCGCGGCACAACCAGCCGGCGCATTGTGACGCTGCTTCGGGAAGCTGGCGCCAAGGAAGTGCACGTCCGGATCTCCAGCCCGCCGTACCGGCACGCCTGCCACTACGGGATTGACACGTCGTCCAAGGGACAGTTGATTGCCGCTACGCATTCGATTGAGGAGATCTGCGAGGAGATTGGCGCCGATTCGCTGGAGTACCTGACCGTGGAAGAGATGATGGCGGCCTTTGGCCTGAAGCCAAACCAGCGCTATCCGTTCTGCAACGCCTGCTTCACAGGGCACTATCCGACCGAGGTGTACGAAGTGAGCAAGTTGCAGAACGAAGTCCGGAAACAGGGGGTTGTCGAATGAACGGGAAGCAGGCCTACCGCGCGGCGGGAGTGGACATCGACCAGGGCAATGCGGCGGCAAGGCGCTACGCGGCACTGGCGAAAGGCACGCACCGGCCTGGCGTTCTGGGCGGCATCGGCGGGTTTGCCGGCGGCTTTGAACTGGATCTGGCGAAGTACCCGCGCCCGGTCCTGGTGTCTGGCACCGACGGGGTCGGGACGAAGATCAAGGTGGCCATGGCGACCGGGCGGCACGACAGCATCGGCATTGACTGCGTGGCGATGTCGGTCAACGACATTCTCACCTGCGGCGCGGAACCGCTCTTTTTTCTCGACTACCTGGCTGTCCACGCGCTCGACGTCGACGTCGCAGCGGACATTGTCGGCGGCGTTGCCAAAGGCTGCGCAGAAGCAGGTTGCGCCTTGATTGGCGGAGAAACAGCGGAGATGTCAGATCTCTACGTGGCGGGCGAGTACGATCTCGCAGGGACCGCCGTCGGCGTGGTCAACAAGGACGAACTTGTCGACGGCAGCCGCGTCAAGCCGGGAGATCAGGTGATTGGACTCGTCAGTAACGGCTTGCACTCGAACGGCTTTTCGCTGGTCCGGAAACTGATTGCGCAGCGCGGGCTCTCCTGGACCGACGTGGTCCCGGAATGGGGCTGCACCGTCGCGGACGAGTTGCTGAAACCAACGCGGATTTACGTGAAACCGGTGCGGGCGCTGTTGGAAAGCGGGATCGACATCAAGGCGATGGCGCACGTCACCGGCGGAGGGATCCCGGAGAACCTGCCGAGATCGCTCCCGGCTGGCGTGGCGGCGCGCATAAATCGCCACGCGTGGCCGACGCAGCCGGTATTCGACTGGCTGCTCGCCGAGAGCGGCCTCGCGTTTGCGGAGGCGGCGACGATTTGGAACATGGGCATTGGCTACGTGCTCGTGGTGGCGGCGGAAGCAGCGGAGGAAGCGGTTGGAAAGCTGCGGTCTCTCGGGCAGGACGCCTACGTAATTGGCGACATTGTACCGGGTTCGCCGTCTGTGCTGTGGGAGGAGTAAGCAGTGGCTGAACGGATATCCAGCTTGCGCAAGTGCCGGACGGCGGTGTTTGCGTCCGGGACCGGGACTAATTTTCAAGCGTTGATTGAATACCAACAAGCGAATCCGGCGTGGCCGGTTGAAATCGTCCTCCTGGTGTCTGACAAACCAGAGTGCCAGGCCGTGGAACGCGCCAGGCAGGCCGACGTGCCCGTGTTTGCCCAGAAGTTTGCGGCGTATCCGGACAAGGTTGCGTTTGAGACCGAGATTCTCCACAAGTTGAAGGAGTACAAAGTGGAGTGGCTGGTGCTGGCCGGCTATATGCGCCTCATCGGGCCGACGCTG
>CAZYAH010000297.1:0-3213 GCA_964645595.1 uncultured Alicyclobacillaceae bacterium
CGCGACTCGCTCGCGAATAGCCTGCCGCAGCGCCTCTGCCCGACCAGATCTCTCCCGGATCTGGACGTCCAACTGCCCCATTTGCACCCGCAGCTCGGCCACCTGTCGCTGCAAGTCATCCAATTCAGCGGTCAAGCTCTGCAAATCGGCATTCAATGTCTGTTCCTGAACTTTCGCCTGTTCCACAAACGCGTCGTTGTCCGCGATTTCTTTCAGCTTTGCCTGGATCCGCTGGTACTGTTCCGCCGACAACTCGGCCACATCAGCTCCCGCATCCACCAGCGCCTCGCGCAGTCGATCCGCTGCTCCCCGCGCCGCGGCTTCGACCTCTGCGCACTGCTCCTTCAGGCGCTGGACTTCCTCCTCGGACCGTCCCACCTCTGTCTCCAGTTTGGCGACTTCGACTCGCACGGTCGCGATGCCTTGGCGGACTTCCTCGACGCGTTGCTGCAGACGCTCCCCGTCAGCCGACCACTCCGCTGCTGCCACAGACAGCGCCGAGAACTGCTCCGCTGTTTTTGCCAGCCACTCCTGCAAAGCGGCGCAGGAAGAGCAGGGCGCGTCCTCGCGAATGGCGCGGATGTCTGCCTGCACCTGCACGAGCGCAGCTTCCGCAGCTTCGACCGCTTGTCGCCGCGCCGCGAGCGCTGCATTGGTCTCAATCCGTTGCCGCTCGAGTTCTGCCGCGCGCAAAGCGAGGCGCTCCACTTCTTTCCGGGCGTGCTCGATGGCCGCATCAATCTCCGCCAGCTCCGGCCCCGCATCGGTAACGGTGTTCGCCGGTTGCGGATGGTGTGCGGAGCCGCAGACGGGGCAAGGCTCCCCTTCCTGCAATTGTGCGGCCAGGCGGATGGCAGCAGACCGTTCCAGGGCCGCTGCCTTGCTCGCCTCCAGCTCGGCCAACTGCTTCGCCGCATTCTGGTGCGCTTCCGACGCAGCCGCCCACTTCCGCTCCAGCTCCACCACCTGTTCGCGCAACTGAGCCTGCTCCGCGAGCGCCATCGCGCGCTGCGATTCACTCGCGTCAAACTGGCGCGCGAGCATCTGCAGTTGCTGAATGTCCCGCTCCAGCTTCGCCAGTTCTCCTTCTGGCAGCGGCCGATTCCCGCTGTGCTGCTCAACCTCCTGCTCGAGCTGACGAAACTCGTTCTCCCTTGCCGCGAGGTCCTGCTGCTGCGCTGACAGGCGCTGCTGGTGGCCACGAAGCCGACTTGTCGCAATTTGCAATTGCTCAGACTGGCGCTCGAAGTCCGCCTGCCGCTGCTGACACTCCTGCACCAACTGCTGCACCTTTAACCAGCGGTTGCGCTCACTGGAAGAAACGCTCCGCTTAGCCACGTCTTCGAGCAGGCGTTGGCGCTGCTGCTGCAGGTCGGCAATCTTCTGTTGCAGTTCCTCGACGCGGGCGGTGTGCTTCCCAATCTGGTCAGCCAACCCGTCGCGCGCCGCGCTGTATTGCATTCGCTCCCGCTCCAATTGCGACAGCTCCTGCTCCCAGCGGACGGCTTCGGTCAACAGGCGCTCCCGCTCCTGCAGTTGTGGCTCGTCCTGGGCCAGGGTTGCCGCCGCCTCCTGCCAGGCTTGTCGCGCCGCCTTCAACCGCTGCTGCAGATCGGCCACTTGTCGACTCAGCTTGGCGTGCTCGCCCTCGGCCGAGGCGAAGGCTTCCTGCGCTTCGCGCAGGGCGGCGATGAACGGAACCACGTTCCGCGCCCGATCCGCTGCCGCCAACGACGCCTCCCAGCGCTGGACGGTGTCTGCGTCCCGAGCGATAGTCTGTTGCTCCTCCTCCACTTCTTCGAGCTTCTGCTGCAGTTCCCACAGCCCTTTGCTGCGATCGTGCTCCGCCCGTGCCTTTGCCAGCTGGTCCTTGGTGTCGGCCTCCGCTCGCTCCGCCTCTGCCAAAGCCGCTTCCGCCTCGGCGATGGCTTCCGCCGACGCGTCGCCCATGCCCAGCTGTTGCGCGGCAATTCGTTCGAGGTCGCGATCCGCCAGGTCCAGCTCCGCTTTCAGCCGCTGTTGAAGCTGATCGCCAAACCGCTCCAAGGCGAACAGCCGCTGCAGCATGCGGTTGCGGTCGGCTCCCTTCAAGTTGAGAAACTCGGCGAATTTGCCCTGGGGCAGCACCACCGCGCGCATAAAGTCGTCCGCTTCGAGCCCCAGCACCTGCTTGACCTGCGCAGTGACGTCCGAGTCCCTGTCGGCGAGGACCACGTCGCCGAGCGGATCGCATTCGATAAACCGACTGCGCACATTTTGCACCGCGATGTCGTCCCGCCGCCGGTAGCTCCGCTCGACGCGGTAGCGCTTGCGGGGCTTGACTCCAATCTCAAACTCGAAGACCACGGACAGGGACGACTCCGCGTGGTTGAGAATGCCCCGGGTGTTGTGCTCGGCGCGGCCGACGGTGCCGTAGAGCGCGAGGGTCATGGCGTCGAGGATGGTGGACTTGCCGCTGCCCGTCGGACCGAAAATGCCAAACACGCCGGTGTCGGACAACTGGTCGAAGCGAATCTCCTGCGCTTCCCGATAGCTGTGGAGTCCGGCAATCACGAGTCGTATCGGCTTCATCCTGCAACCTCCTCGTCCGAATCGGAGTTTTCTTGTGCCCGGTCGCTCGGCGGTTCTGCGACGAGTTCGAGAAACAGTTGCACCAGGCCGTCGTCCGGCGCGTGCCCCTTGTACCGTTCGTAAAACCGGACAAACAGTTCATCTACCGGCACGTTTCGCCGCTCGGTGTCCAGGTGGCGGACCTCCGTTTCCCCCGCAAACACCGGCCGGATGTTGACGAATCCCGGGTGGATGGTGCGGAGCATGTGCGCGTCCTCCATGGTCAGAGCGCTCGTGAGGTGAAGCTCCAGGTCAATCCAGGCGTTGGCGTCTCGCCCTTCTTCCACCCACCGAATGACTTCCGAGAGTCCCCCGCGCGCCACCCATTTGACGAGCGGTTTCCCCGACGTGAGGTAAACCTCCTTGACGTCGGCAGGCTGCCCTGGCTTGACGTCCACAACTACCACCGACTTGGCGTACCCGACTTCGGAAAAGCTGTACGCCAGCGGGGACCCCGAGTACCGGACCGGCACTTTTGCATCGCGCACCCGCTGCGGGCGGTGCAGGTGTCCGAGTGCGACGTACTGGGCCGCCTCCGGGAAGACGTCCGGTTGAACCGCGTAGGTGCCGCCGACCTGGATCTGAATCTCCGAGTCCGACTCG
>CAZYAH010000298.1:0-3198 GCA_964645595.1 uncultured Alicyclobacillaceae bacterium
GCACTTCGAGCAGTCGGTATACTGTGGTTAGTCCGATGCGCAGATTTTCGTTTCGAGCAGCTTGGTGCCACTCCAAGGGGGTATACATTTTTTCGGTCCGGACGAACAAGTCCAAGAGAGCTTCCCGTTCGCGGGTCATGCGGAAGTTTTGTTGGTGCAACAAGGCGACAATGTCCTGTTTGTTCACGTAGGATACCCCCCAATCCCGCAACGGACTTGTTCACTTGCAATCTACACTGCGCCTTGAAGGACTGTCAACATTGGAGCGCACTTCGGCCGAGTTCCGAAGGGAGGGCGGCAAGGAGATGACTATTGTGAATCGCAGAGACGAGATTGCTCGTCAGCTGAAAGAACAAAGCGCACGCTGGTTTGCCGGACGCGCGTGCCACCCGGAGCCGGAACAGATCCAACGCATGGTGGATGCGATGCGGTGGGTGCTGTTCCCGAATTACTTTCAGCCGGCCAAACAGACGTCGGTGATTGCCTGCCTGGACGAACTTCACGCCGTGATGGCGGGGCAGATTCACCGGGCTGTGTATCAACGATGCATCGATTCGGATGCAACTTCTGAAACCAGAGAGTTTGCCAATACAAAGGCGGAAGCCGTCATCGAGGCATTGCCGACCATCCAGCAGATTATGTACGACGACGTGGTCGAGACGTACAACAGTGATCCCGCCGCTACGGGGTACGACGAAGTGATTCTGACCTATCCCGGGCTGTTGGCGCTGATGGTGTACCGGATTGCACACGTCATGTTTGACGAGGGGATTCCGCTGCTGCCCCGCATGATGACGGAGTACGCGCACCAGCTCACCGGCATTGACATTCATCCCGGCGCAACCTTGGGCAGAGGCATCATGATTGATCATGGAACGGGCATTGTCATCGGTGAGACAGCGGTCGTGGGGAACCACGTTAAGATCTACCAGGGCGTGACCCTGGGCGCGCTGTACTTCCCGCGCGACGAATCCGGAGATATGGTGCGGAAGACCAAGCGGCACCCAACGGTCGAGGACCACGTCGTCATTTACGCCAACGCGACGGTTCTCGGCGGGGAGACGGTGATTGGACACCACAGTGTGATTGGCAGCAATGCGTGGATCACGGAGAGTGTTCCGCCGTACTCGAAAGTTCTCTACCAGACGGAGTCGGTGGTCAAGGTGCAAAAATCCCCTTGATACTTGTGAAAAAGGGCAAAAGTCCTAGATAATTCGTGACAAAAGTCCCATGCCGAAGCATGGGACACGTGGTATGGTAGAAGTAACCCTTTACCCCAATCGACGCAAGTCCAATCCGTGGCTTGCGTCCTTTTGTTTTTGCGTGCCTTCGAACAGAGCGCCGCCTTCGCACAGGAAGGCGGCGCTCCATTTACTTGGACAGGCGGTAGGGCACCGTGATCACTTTGACCGATTTGTTCAGCAGCAACCAGAACATGAGCAATCCGCCGGTCTTGTTGTGCAAGAGCTTATGCCACCAGCGGGCCGTGATGAACTGCGGGATGACGACCGTGATGTTTTCCGGGCTGTACTTTTCCAGCTCGTATTCGACAAAGCGCTGTATGCGCTTTGCCACCGTCCGGTACTGGGAGTGAATGACAACCAATCGGATGCCAGTGTTCAGACGCGCCCAGTCGCTTTCAATCTTCTCGGTCAGGCGGTGCATCTCTTCTTCCGTGTCGGCGGTGACGACGTTCACCGCGATGACATTCTTGAAGTTGCTCGCGGCATACCTCAGCGCGTTGACGGACGCCTTGTTCACGGACGCGATAGGCACAATGGTGATGCCCGTATCCTCGGCTTCGAACGGGACAGAGAAGTCGTACTTGAGGTCCTTGCGAACCTGCTCGTAGTGCTGGCGAATTTTGATGAACATTACCACCATGAGCGGAATGCACACGAGCACGAGCCACGCTCCGTCGAAGAAGCGGGTGACGCCAAAGATCACGCAGGCCACAGCCGTCATCAGAAAGCCAAATGCCCCGAGGGTTGCCCGGAACCAACGATTGGGCCCCTTGTCGCGCAGGGTCCGCACGACCATGCCGAGCTGCGACACCGAGAACGTGTAGAAGACGCAGACGGCGTACAGCGGGATCAGGCGGCTCACCTTGGCGTCAAAGCCAATGGTCAACAAGAGCGAGATCAAGGTCAGGAAGACAATCCCGTTGCTGTACACGAGCCGGTCTCCCTTGTGCGTCATCCAGCGCGGCATGTATCCGTCGCGCGCCATCGACGACCACAGCGCCGGGCAACCGGCGAACGCTGTGTTGGCCGCAATTACGAGGATGCACATGGTCGCCACCGACACAGTCACAGTGAGCACATAGCCAAACCCGTGTGTGCCGAAGACCTGCATGGCTTCCTGGTTAATGAGCGGCAACTCCGGATTGTACTGCAACCCGTGGACCAGGGCGACGCCCGACACGATGAAAAACAGAACCGACAGCGTGACAATCAAGGCGAGCAGTGTGCCCTGCGCGCGCTTGACGGACGGTTCCTTGAACACAGGCACCGAGTTCGAGACGGCTTCAACCCCGGTCAACGCGCTGCAGCCGCTGGCGAACATCCGCAGGAACAAGAACAGCGTCATTCCGTGCACAGCCTGCATGCCGGATATGCTCGGCAGGTGAATCGACTCGGGGTGGAGGATGGCTTGTACCACCGCGGTCAAGCCGATGAGGACAATGCTCCCGATAAAGAGGTAGGTGAACGGGACGAACACGGTAGCCGACTCACCCGTTCCGCGCAGATTCAGAAACATGATGAGCAGTGTCAGCAAAATGTTGAACAACAGTTTGTGTTCCCCGACAAACGGGATCACGGGACCGATGGCGTCCACGCCGGCAGCAATCGACACGGCGACGGTAAGGGTGTACCCGACAATCAGCGTGGCCGCAGCCGACAGTCCCCACACTTTACCGAGGTCGTTGAGGCCGATGGCGTAGGCGCCGCCACCTTGCGGATAATGTTTGATAATATTCCGGTACGCAAAAAACAGCAGAAACGCCAGTCCCACAATCAGGAACGTCCCGAGCATCGAATAGCCGAGGACGTCCGTTACGTAGTCCTTCGTCGCGGTCGCGCCGATGAGCACTGCGAGAACAAATTCCATCTGGTCCGTCGCGTACGCGACACTCGACAGTGCGTCCGGCGTCATGACGGCCATGCCGCGCAGGATACCGATTTTGGCTTGGTGAGT
>CAZYAH010000299.1:0-3196 GCA_964645595.1 uncultured Alicyclobacillaceae bacterium
CCCCACCTTGGAATATTCCCAGTATACGTACGCGTACCATCAACTATACCTGTCCAAGAGAGACGCTTGACAGAGAGTGAATTGTAAGGAGCGGGCGAGAATTGCTGGATCTCATCTACCTGGCAGAGGTGGTCTGGTGCATTGTGTGGTTTCGGGGCAAGGGGATGAGACGCGTCGTTTTGTACGCCGGAGGCATCGTATCATCCGGATATGTGGCGACCCAGCTCTCGGACTGGTTTGCAAAGACGTTCGTCAGGCCGTCAAGTACTGTATTCCTGTGGATTGAATCGCACATTTCCACCGACAGCGAAACGGTCACCGCTCTGTCGCGTTTCGTTCCACCAGAGCCTACGTGGTCCGGATTGAACCACACCCAATGGATTGCCTTAAACGTGATCAAAGGGATCCTGTTTGTGGCCATGACGCTGTCAATTTATTTGGTATTTCTGACAGTTTCCTACCTCGTGGACGCGCTCTGGGACCAGAGACACCCTTTCGATTCGCAGACGGACGGATTGGTGTCCAGCCTGTTCGGGTTTGGCTGCGGGCTCTACATCGTTGTGCTCACCAACATGCTTCTGGTTGACCTGGCCTGGTTCAAGGAGGTTCCTGGCATCGGACACGTCCTCAACGAATCGGTTCTGTTTCATGTGACGGCAAAACTGCACGAAGTCAAAATTCGGTGACTGTGCGTCAAACTGTAAAACACAGTTATTTTGTCGGGATTCTGGCCAGTGTGCTATGATGGGAGGTGGAAAGGCGGGAGAACAGACGGTGAATCAGATATGGCAATGGTATGACACGTACTCCGACACCCTGCTGGCTGTCGCAGGACACGCCCTTCAGATCATTCTTTTTTACATTCTTGCGCGAATCCTCATTCGCATCACCATCACCGCGGTGAATCGCCTCATCAAATTGCAGACGGTGAAAATGGACGAGCGCAGGCGAAACACCCTCCTGTCCTTGCTGGACAACATGATTCGCTATACGATTTACTTCATTTTCGCCGTTGAGTCGCTTTCGTCGCTCAACATCCACGTCGAGACACTCCTGGCTGGCGCAGGAATTGCAGGATTGGCGCTCGGGTTTGGCGCCCAAAGCCTGATCAAGGATGTCCTGACGGGCTTTTTCATCATTTTTGAGGACCAGTACGGCGTCGGTGACCTCGTCAAGATCAACCAATTCACCGGTACCGTGATCTCGATTGGCCTGCGATTGACCAGGATACAGGCGTGGACCGGCGAGATTGAGATCATTCCAAACGGCCAGATTACGCAGGTGACAAACTACTCCAAGGCCAATTCCATTGCGGTCGTTGACGTCGGAGTGAGCTATCAGGCAGACCTTCACCGGGCGATGGAAGTCATCCAGGAGACAATGCAGCAGCTCAAGGCGGAGAATGAAAACATTGTCGGGGAAGTGCAGATCCTCGGTGTCCAGTCGCTCGGTAAATCCGACGTGGTCATCCGCGTGACCGCAGAGTGCAAGCCGACCACCCACTTTGCTGTCCAACGCCAGGCATATCAGCGAATCAAGGAAGCGTTTGACAGAGAAAAGATTGAAATGCCCCATTCACAACAGGTGATTGTGTTGCACCCGACCATGGAAAGCCCGGGAACATCCAACTGAGGGCGGACCAACTCGACCAATCTGGATTTGCACTTCGGTTCGGGAGGAGTCAAATGACCGTCGCGTACAAACTTGGCGATACCGTTCAATTGAAGAAGCCGCACGCGTGCGGTGCGAACGAGTGGGTTGTCATTCGGATGGGCATGGACATCCGCGTCAAATGCGCGAATTGCCAGCACAGCGTGCTGATTCCGCGGGTGAGGTTTGACAGGATTGTCCGTAAAGTGTTGAAGAGTGCCGACAGTGAGGGATAAGAGATGCAGGTAAAGACGGCGTGTCCGCTGGATTGTTGGGACACTTGCAGCATCCTGGCAACCGTCGAGAATGGGCGCGTAACGGAGCTGGCAGGGGACCCGAATCATCCCATCACACAAGGGTTTCTTTGTTCGAAAGGCCGCCGGCTCAAGGACCGACTGTATTCGGCAAGCCGGATTCTGCACCCGCTGAAAAAGGTGAACGGCCAGTGGCAGCGCATCTCCTGGGACCAGGCGCTTGACGAGATTGCAGAGGAAATCCGCAAAGTCCTTGCCAAGTCTGGGCACCACGCGATTCTCCACGTGTACGACTGGGGTTCGGGCACAGTCCTCAAAAACTTGAACCAGCGATTTTTCTACCTGCTCGGCGGCTGCACGGAAACAGTGGGCAGTCTCTGCTGGGAAGCGGGACTTGAAGCCCAGCGTTACGACTTCGGCCAGGCCCGCAGCCACGCGCCGGAGGACCTCGAGAATGCAGAAGGCATTGTGGTGTGGGGTCGCAACGTCAGCGTCACCAACATCCACATGATGCCGTTTATCAAGCGAGCTCAAGCCAAGGGCGCCAAGTTGTGCATTGTGAATCCGCTGCCCACCGACATCGACCAGCGCGCCGACCTCGTTATTTCTCCGCGGCCGGGTTCCGACGGAGCGCTGGCGCTGGGCGTCTTGAAGTACTGCAAAGACCAAGGCTGGCTGGATCTCGAGTTCCTGCAGCGCCACGCGGTTGGCTGGGCTGAGTTTTCGGAGTATGTAGACCGCTTTCCACTGCACGTAACCGAACAGGAGACCGACGTACCGAGCGACCTGATTGTCGCGCTGGCAAGGTTCTACGGCAAAATGAGGCCGGTCGCGACGCTGCTCGGCCTCGGGATGCAGAGGTATCCCGGCGGCGGCAACGCCATCCGGGTGATTGACGCGCTCGCGGCCGCTACTGGTCACGTGGGCGTTCCGGGTGGCGGCGTCAACTACGCGAACCGCATGATGGCCGAATTTCTGGACCAGGACGCGTTGACGGCGAGAGACCAGGCTGACGTGCGCGAATTTTCAAGGGGCCGGCAGGCGGAGCAGATTCTTGCGGCGAATCCGCCTATCGAACTGATGTTTGTGACGCGGACCAACCCGGTGACACAAGTGCCCGACACCGCCTCGCTGCTGAAGGCGTACGAGACCATTCCCTGCAAAGTCGTCGTCGACATGTTTATGACGAAGACCGCGGAGCTCGCCGACTACTTCCTGCCTTGCACAAACGTGCTCGAGGAAGAGGACTTCGTCTTTTCGACGATGTGGCACAGTCACGTGACGTACATTCA
>CAZYAH010000300.1:0-3180 GCA_964645595.1 uncultured Alicyclobacillaceae bacterium
TACTGACGGAGCACGTGCTCAATCGTTTCATTGCGCTCCAGCCACATCGTCGCCATCCATCTCAAGCTGGCCTTTAGATTCAACTTTGCAGACTCAAGTAAAATTGTCAGTTCGTCAATTGCTCTCTCCACTTGTTCCGGATAAGGGATCATCAAAGGGCTGCGCGAAACCTCTTGCTTTTCGAGTCGTTCTATGAGGTGTTGGCGCCCTTTCCCTCGCCGGACAACCATCGGAATTACGGGAACACCGAGCTTTTGTGCAAGCTTTTTCTCATCAATGTGAATGCCGCGTGATACAGCCACATCGACCATATTTAGAACCATGACGCTGGGCAGTCCCATCTCCAACAGTTGCACGGACAAATAGAGATTTCTCTCCAAATTGGATGCATCTACGATATTCAAAATCACGCTGGGAGACTCTAATAAGAGGTACGAGATGGCTACTTGTTCTTCAACCGACTGCGCCGACAGACTGTAAATACCCGGAAGGTCAATCAACATATAGGAAGAAAGTCCCTTGACCCAGCCTTCCTTCTTTTCAACCGTGACCCCCGGCCAATTCCCTACATAGTGTCTGGTCCCTGTCAGGAGGTTGAATAACGAAGTCTTACCAACGTTCGGATTTCCCGCGAGCGCAACGGCTTGTACCATGTAAGCTAACTCCTCCTGATAGAACCAAGAATCCTGAAAGGTTAGAGAGGTGAAATTTCAATATGTCGCGCGTCCGACCTGCGGAGACTCACTTGGTAGCCTCGAAATTGAACGATCATCGGATCGCCCAGCGGTGCCTTGCGTACCACTTCGACCACTGTCCCGGACATAAGCCCGAGGTCCATAATGCGCTTTCTGTGCGACTCCCCCAACAATACAGCAGTGATCCGAGCTTTTTCTCCAATCCGACAATCGCTCAATACCATTCTCCTGCACCTCGGTTTTGCACCTTGTCTATCCATTGATGATGATTCAAATACAGTGCTTGTGTTTGTATCGATCCGATTCATCCCGGTAACAAATGATGACTAAACTAGTCAACTTTCATTCCCATTCTAAGTTTAGGCTGTGAAAACGTCAATAGTTAGTGCATGCTAATTTGGGCTCGTCCCAGATTATGAGTATCATATACAGGTCCACCATGATTCGTAATTGAACAAGGGGCCGCAGTTCCCCGCGGCCCCCTTGTCGCGTTTCATAGCACACATTGTGCTTCGTGCGCTTTCCCGTTACGCCTCGCGGCTCGCGCCGATGTCGACGATGAGCTTTTCGAGAATCTCGCTGTCCTCCAGTCCCGTGACGTCGCCTTGCACCGTGCCGTTCTCGAGAATCTCGCGCAACATCCGGCGAATGATCTTGCCAGATCTCGTCTTCGGCATGGAATCGACAAAGTGCACGTCCCTGGGGCGCGCAAAGGCGCCGATGTCGTTCGCCACTTTCTGCCGAAGCTCCTCCGCCAGTTCCGGCGACGGCGTGAACGCTTTGTCCAGGGTGACAAACGCCACGGGAACCTGGCCCTTGGTTTCATCCGGTTGCCCGACCACAGCCGCCTCGACCACCGCCTCGTGCTGAATCAACGAACTCTCCAGCTCCATCGTGCTGAGGCGATGCCCAGCGACGTTGATCACGTCGTCCACGCGGCCGAGCACCCAGAAATGTCCGTCCGCGTCGCGGACTGCGCTGTCACCCGTAAAGTACACCCCCGGAAGCTGCGAGAAGTAGGACCTCAGGTACCGATCGTGATCGTCAAACACATCCCTGGCCAGGCTCGGAAACGCATTGCGGATGACGAGGTACCCCGGTGTGCCGACCGGCACGCTTCGCCCTTCGCCGTCCACGACATCGAGCTGATGCCCGAAGAACGGTACCCCGCAAGATCCGGGTTTCATCGGCGTCGCACCCGGCAGAGAAGCGAGCGGTGTCCCTCCGGTTTCCGTCTGCCCCCACGTGTTGTTGAAGACCGCCTTGCCCCTGCCAATCACGCGGCGCACCCAGTGCCACGCCTCCGGATTGAGCGGTTCCCCGACCGAAGCCATCAACTGCAGGCTGGACAGGTCGTACTGTCTTGCCACCTCTTCGCCGTTTTTCATCATCATCCGGAAGGCGGTCGGCGCCGAAAACAACTTGTTCACCTGGTACCGCTCAATCACTTCGTACAAGCGGCCGGGATGGGGGTGATCTATCGCCCCTTCGTAGAGCAGCGTGGTGGTCCCGAGCGCCAGACCGCCGACGAGCACAAAGATGTGCGAAGTCAGCCAGCCGATGTCGGCCGTATTCCAGTAGACGTCGCCTGGCCGCAAATCCAGCTGGTACTTAGTGTAGGCGTACGTCCCAAGCAAAAAACCGCCGCCGGCGTGGACAATTCCTTTTGGTTTGCCGCTCGTGCCGCTGGTAAAGATGAGCAGCCCCGGCGCGTTGCAGTCGAGCGGCACCGGAGGGCAGTCCGGTGATGCTTGGGCCATCATGGTGGCGTAGTCCAGATCTCGGCCCTCCGTCATCGGCGTCTCCAGATCCGGGATGCGGCGGAATACAATGACGTGTTGGACATCGTGCTTGCATTCAAGCGCTTTGTCCACCGTCTCCTTCAGGCGCAGCACCTTGCCCCGCCGGTAGCTTCCGTTGGAGCAAATCACGGCTTTGGCCCGGGAACTGACAATGCGCTCGCGCAGTGCCTCCGCGGAAAACCCGGCGAACACGGTATTGTACACAATCCCAAGCCGCAGGCAGGCCAGGAGGACGACGAACGTCTCAATCAAGTTCTGCATGTAAACGCTCACAACGTCTCCCTGTTTTAACCCGAGTGACGTGAGCACGTTCGCAAACTTCTGTACCTCGCGGTGCAGCTGCAAGTAGGTCACGGACCTGCGCTCACCGTTCTCCCCCTCGAAGAACAGTGCAACTTTGTTGCGCCACAATTCACGGTTCGCGTGGCGGTCCACACAGTTGGCGCACACGTTGATCTGGGAGCCGGGGAAGAAGCGAAAATCCGGGAGTTCGCCCTCAATGACCACATCTCCACGTTTCTCCCACGTCAACTCGTCGGCAATCTCACGCCAGAACGACTCTGGGTCTTCTATCGACTGCTGGTATTTGCGCTGGTAGTCTTCGAGGCTCTGAACGAAAGATTGACTTCGGTACGCCGCCGGCGGCGCGACCTGCTCGCTCTGTTCAATCATCTGCAGTGTTT
>CAZYAH010000301.1:0-3158 GCA_964645595.1 uncultured Alicyclobacillaceae bacterium
TTCACGCTCGCTCACGCCTGCAGGATGCCATAGGGCAACAGACTTAAGAGTACCATAAGTTCCAAGCCAATGTGCCGTCATCTAGAAACATCCCTGCGACGTGAAATCATGGATATCGTTGCCGATACAGGAATCCGTCATGTAACCGATCTGTGCAACAAGGTCATAGTGGAGCGCGCCGAGGAGTTCGAGTTTGTTGGATGAAAATGTGGACATCCTAAGGATGAGAAAGTTCGACCAAAGTGTGAGAGGTGAATTTCTGTGGGTTTTTCACGGACGCTCTTTGAACTTGTCGGCGGTGAGTCAAAACTTGATGCGTTTATCGACGATTTCATGGCTCGTCTCAAGGCACATCCCGAGCTCGGGACGATGTACCCAGATGACATGACCCATTTGAAGGCGGCTTACAAGGATTTCGCCATGGAAATGTTAGGCGGACCGAAGATGTTTTCCAAAAAGAGAGGTTCAACGAGTTTCACTCTGGCCCACAAGGACATCGCTATTACCAAGCACCGCGCGGACGCCATGATTGAATGTGCCGTGGAGACCATGGAGCATTTTCACATTCCGAAAAGTGTTCAGCAAGCCGCTCTCGAACGTCTGGAAGGACCGGTCTACAGCATGATAAATGCGTGATTGCAAATGAAGGAGGACCAGCCTTCGTCCGGCACTTTATCCGGAACAAGAACTGGTCCTTCAACGTCTGCAAAACGAAAAAGACGCAGTGCGAAATTCCGCACCACGTCTTTGCTTCTGGTGTCGAGGGCGGGACTTGAACCCGCACGGGAAACCCACACGCCCCTCAAACGTGCGCGTCTGCCAATTCCGCCACCCCGACAGATGGCTGACCGCCCAATGGGCAAGTCCCACTGAACAGTCAACGCTGTTGATTATAATGGCTCCTGTGGCCTCATGTCAACCGCATTTTTCATGGATATTTTTGGGCTGTAGTGCCACCCTGGGTCCGCGCCGTAGATGCGCTTGTACAGGTCGTAGTTGTAGAATACGCGATCCACGAAGTGGCGCGTCTCGCCGACCGGGATGGAGCCGATGCTGCTGAGCTTGCCGTCCCACGTTCCGTCGGACAGCCACTGCTGCACACGCTTTGGTCCGCCGTTGTAAGCGGCAATGGCGGCCACTTCGTTGCCGTTAAAGCGCTGCGTCAGGTAGAAGATGTACCAGCAGCCAAGTCGGATGTTGAGTTCCGGCTCCGCGAGCTGTTCCGTGTCGTCGCCGTTCGAATAGCCGGACTGTTTGCCCGAATTGAGCATCTGATTGGCAATCCACTGCGCGGTGTCGGGCATCAGCTGCATCAGGCCAATGGCGCCGGCGTGCGATACGTTCTGCGCCTTGAACTTGCTTTCGACGCGGATGACGCTGGCGACAAGCAGCGGATCGACATGCGCTTCCGCAGCCGCCTGCTGGATGGCCTCCTGGTACTCAATCGGGTACATCCAGCGCCAGAATGTGTTGGATGTAATCAACCATACTACGCATACAAGCAGCAGCAGGGAAATCAGCGTTCGCCGGTTGAAGACGACGATAGTCCACCTGGTTGCTCTGCCTGTGTGCGGAGGGTATTCCATAACCGTGCCACCTGCTCTCTGGTTTGTTCCCTTGTTCCCCGGTTATCAATGATGTGGTGGGCGAGTTTCCGTTTCTCTTCAATCGGCATCTGCGCCCGAATCCGCGCCAAGGCATCTTCCTGGCTGAGGCCGTCGCGCTCCATCAACCGCTGCAACTGCGTCGCTTCGTCCACGTACACAAGCACCGTGGTGTCGACCAGATTCTTCGTCTCGCCTTCGAACAGCAGAGGCACGTCCCAGACAATCGGCTGTCCCGGATGTTCGCGCAAATACTGCTCCGTCTCCTGCCGCATCCCGTCGCGCACGCGCGGATGGGTGATGGCGTTCAGCCGCTGGCGCGCTCGTTCGTCGCGAAAGACGACGGCCGCCAAAGCGGGTCGGTTGAGCGTGCCGTCCGGGCGGATGACGTCCCGGCCGAACGCCTCGGCAATTTCCTGCAGCGCGGGTGATCCTGGTTCCACAACCTTGCGCGCCCACACGTCGGCGTCCACCACGTGCGCCCCCAGCTCGCGCAGCATGTTCGTCACCGTACTCTTGCCAGTCGCGATGCCCCCGGTCAGTCCGACAATCACGACGACGCCGCCTCCCCACTTCGTTCTCCACGGCTGCGGGTGGTCGATCCGCTCGTCCGCCCCACCTTGCCCCGCACGCGCGGCTGTTTCTGGCAAATGGGACAGACGTGCGTGCCGCGGCCGGCCACCCGGAGTTTCACAATCTCCGCTCCGCAGGCGCGACAGGGTTCTCCTTCCCGCCCGTACACGTCCAACTGTATCTGAAAACCGCCGTGGCGGCCGTAGCCGTCGACGTACGACTTGATGGAAGTCCCACCCGCGTCAATCGCCTCTTGCAAGACGGCCCGAATCGCCTCCAGCAGCTCGGCGCACTGCTTCTTCGTCACGCGGTTGGCCGGGAGTAGCGGGTGGATGCGGGCGCGAAACAGCGACTCGTCCACGTAGATGTTGCCAAGCCCCGCCACCACCGTCTGGTCGAGCAGGACCGCCTTGATGGGCGCCGTCCGGCGGTGGATGCGGCGGTAGAAGGCGGTGGCGTCGAAGAGCGGATCGAACGGTTCCGGCCCGAGCGCCGCAAGTCCTTCCGGCCCTGGTTGGCCCGGCGCGAGCAAGTCCATAGTCCCAAACTGCCGAACATCCCGGTACCGGAGTTCGGTGCCGTCGGTGAACCGGAACACAACGTGGGTGTGCGGCGCTTCCTCGTCTCCTGCTTCGGCCAGCCGGTACTGTCCCTCCATCCGCAGGTGCGACACGAGAGTGTACGGCGACACGTCAAACAACAGGTACTTCCCGCGGCGGCCGACGCCGCGTATGGTACAGCCGATGAGCTCAATCTGGAACTGCTGGATGTCGTCCGGCGTCCGGATGATGCGCGGCAGGCGCACGTCCACACTGGAAATGGTTTTGCCAACCACAAGTGATTCTAAACTTCTGCGTACATTTTCAACCTCGGGCAACTCGGGCAAGACCAATACTCTCCTTACTTCGCATCATACCAAGTAGGTCCGGAATGTATGTCCACTTTAAGCGGAACGTTCAACGTCATGGCGTTTTCCATGTT
>CAZYAH010000302.1:0-3153 GCA_964645595.1 uncultured Alicyclobacillaceae bacterium
CATCCCGGGTGGCTTCCGGCGTCACGTCGCGGGCGGCAATCCCCGTGCCCCCGGTGGTGACAATGCAGGCGATGTTCGGGAGGTCGCTCAGGCGCCGCAGCGCTTCCGCAATGCGCTCCCGGTCATCGGGCAACACTTCGCGGACACTCACGACATACCCCGCCTCCTCGAGAATGCGCTGCGCCGTGTCTCCTGAGACGTCCTCGCGCACTCCTGCGCTCACTCCATCACTCGCCGTGATGACCGCTATCTCAATCGTCATACCTACACCTCCAAGTTCATACGCCAAGGCCATTATAACAGAGCGGCCGCCGCGGCCCGGAGGCTCGCGGCGGCCGACTCTCCTACCTGCGCAGGCGGGGCCAGCTGTAGACGACAGACAGTGTGTTGAGCCCGACAATCGCGTGCACGACGCGGGCGACGGCTGCCGGGAGGACAATCTCGCCTGCGGGTGCGTAGTACGCCTTTCCGTTCCACTGATATTCGTTCATTTGCACGCGAAACGTCCGTTCGATATCCTTCACCGTTCCCACTGCGTCGATGAGCAGGCGACTGCGGTACGTCTCGTTGACCGAAAATCCATGGCTGAGGAGAAATTCGATGACAACCCGGTACTCGGCGTCAGACGGACTGACTTTCGCCGTCAACTCACCGCGCGGGACCACCGGCATGTGGCTGATTAGTGTTGGTTCGTAAAAACTTTGTATCCACTGCCGAACGCCCGCTCGGTTGCCGCGCTTCAAAGCAACGACGAACGGAATTGCAAGGGTAGGGTCCAGCGGACCGACTCGCGTTGCTTTGACCCGGCTCGCCTGTCGGCTGTCGACGGAAGCCGAGAAGGGGCGGGCGGCCAACCTCGTAAGAAAAGTGAATGCGACGGGGGACTCGACTGCGCCACGGGCCGAGAGGGACGACGTGCATTCATGCGGATCGCCTCCATTCATCGAATCCTTCAGCTGATCCGGTCGCGATCCGGTACCAGCCACACGGGAAAGTTCCTCTGCGCGCGCTCACCGGTTTGTGCTGTCTCCAGCCAAGCCAGTGTGTTCCCTTCCCACGGGAAGCATTCGATTTCCAAAGGCCCGTTCCTGTCGCTCAAAATATGATGAATATCGGACAGGTCGGGCGCATCTATCCCCGCTCACAGCTCGTCCCAATTCAGGTTCGCCGACTTCGTGTAACTGGTGACCTTCTGCTCGAAGAAGTCCGTCTTTGTCGAGTTGATGGCTGCGTATTGGTCCACCCAGGGCAGCGGGTGTTCCGCAATCTCTGGGTAGAGCGGCTCCAGCCCCAGCGATTTCAGCCGCAGGTTCGCCAGGTACTTGATGTACCGGTCAATCAACTCGTCGCTGAGGCCGGAAATCTCGCCCGCCGTTACGTACTGGCCCCAGGCCACTTCGTGACTGACCGCCTCCGCCATCATCGCCCGCAGCTCCTCCACGAGTTTGTCGGTGACGAGCCCAGGGTTCTCGCGCCGGATCTCCTCGAAAATGTGCCGGAACAGCGCCAGGTGGGTGAGTTCGTCGCGCTGGATGTACTTGATCTCCGACACGGTGCCGAGCATCTTGCCCTGGCGGCCGAGGGCGAAGAAAAAGCTGAAACCGGAGTAGAAGTACACGCCCTCGAGGATAAAGTTGGCCATCACTGTCTTGACCAGGTTGTAGTCGCTCGGGTCCGCGATGAACTCCTCGTACCGGTCGGTGATGAACTGATTCCGCCGCAACAGGTGCGGATCTTCCCGCCACTCGTTGTAGATCTGGTCGCGCGTCTGCGCCGACACGACCGAGTCGAGGATGTACCCGTACGACTGCGAGTGCACCGCCTCCTGGAAGGCGTGCACGGTCAGGCAGAGGTTGACCTCGGGCGCGGTGATGTACTCGTTGATGTTCGGCAGGTTGTGCGTCTGGATGCTGTCGAGGAAGATGAGAAACGACAGGATCTTGTTGAACGCCCGCCGCTCGCCCTCTGTCAGCTGCGGATACTGGCGCGCGTCGTCGGCGAGGGCAATCTCCTCCGGGATCCAGAAGTTGCTCATCATCGCCCGGTACATCCGGTACGCCCACTCGTACTTGATGTTGTTCAGTTCAATCAGATTGGTGGTGTTGCCGCCGATAATCCGGCGCTTGCCCCAATCCCGTTCCCCGGCTTCGTTGAACAGTTTCGTCCGCTCCAGTTGCATAGTATGTTCCTCCGTTCGTAGTGGTGGGTGACGATTCGCTCGTTCACGTATCTCCTGTGACCGCCGCGCGTTCACGAGGAGCAGCTGGCGCAGTCTTCAATTTCGAGAGATTTGTTGCGCACGTAGTAGATGGTCTTCAGCCCCTGCTTCCACGCTTCGAGGTAGAGCTGCAAGAAATCGCGCGCGTGGATGTCCGGCGTGATGTACAGATTGAACGACTGCGATTGGTCGATGTGGCGCTGCCGCACCGCCGAGGCGCGGATGCTCCAGGTTTGGTCAATCGTGTGCGCCTCCTTGTAGTACCAGAACGTCTTTTCGTTCAGGTTCGGCGCTGTCTGAGGGACGACGCCGTTTTTCTTCTCCTCCATGAAGAAGCGGGCGAAGACCGGATCAATGCCGGCCGTGCTGCCGGCAATCAGGCTGGTGCTGCTGGTCGGAGCCACCGCAATCAGGTAGCCGTTGCGAAGGCCATACCGAGCGACGTCGCGGCGCAGGGCATCCCAGTCCGGCCCGGCGGGGCGGCTGCGGTAGCCGCGGAGATCGAAGTAGGCGCCGGTCTGCCAGTCGGAACCCGGAAACAGCGGATAGGCCCCCTTTTCGCGAGCGAGCTGCATCGACGTGCGGATCGCAAAGAAATTGATCCACTCGAACAGCTCGTCCACGTGGCGGAGGTGCTCTTCCGACTCCCAGCGGATGCCGCGTTCGGCGAGGTACTGGTGATAGCCGCTGACGCCGAGCCCGACGGCCCGGTACCTGCGGTTGGTGATCTCCGCCTGCTTGACCGGGTAGTAGTTGAGATCAATGACGTTGTCCAGCATCCGCACCTGTCGCTCGACAACCCGTTCTATGTCCGCCAGATCGCGGCAGCGGCCGAGGTTGATGGAGGACAGGTTGCAGACCACGAAATCGCCGGCCTGGTAGCGGACGACGATGTCCCCGTCCTCCGTCTTTTCCTCCAAGAGCTGCAACGGTCG
>CAZYAH010000303.1:0-3152 GCA_964645595.1 uncultured Alicyclobacillaceae bacterium
TAGACCGGCCGCGAAAGGCAAACATTATGCCAAAAGAGCGAAGATATGGTGGTCGTGCATGAGTTTGATGGGGAAGTTGAAGTACCGAAAGCCGGTTCCAATAAAGCGAATGAAAGACTCCCGGAACGACCGGAAAGCAGAACACGTCCCGCATTCGACCGAGTCACAGGGGGACGACTCCAACTCCTCCATCCGCTTGTCCGAGGCGCATTTTCACGACGACTTGGAATACAACCTCAACCTGTTCAAACGGACAATCGGCAACAGCTTCGACCTAATCTATCGCGAATTCAAGATTCAGCTCAACGAGAGGTCGATTGCATGCGCCCTTCTGTACCTGGAAGGGACAACATCCAAGAGCGACATCAACCAGATCTTGCACGCTCTGCTACTGGATGTGGACCACTCTAGCCAAAGCGGTGTTTATTATTTTGAAACCATCGTCTCGCAGTGCATTCCGTACGCGGACGTATCCGTACTGGACAGTCCGAACGCTTGCGCGGACTGGCTGTTGGTAGGCAATTCGCTGTTGTTGGTAGACGGTTCAGACCAGGTCATTGGATTGAACCACGCGCGCATTCAAAGAGCGTGCGATTGAACCACCCGGAACCGAACAGGTCATTCAGGGGCCGCGGGAAGGATTCGTCGAGTCGGTTGGGACAAATGTCTCGCTCATCCGAAAACGCTTGCGATCCGCAAACCTCGTGTTTAAACAACTCGAACTGGGCGTCCGCACTTCGACCACCGTGGTCTACTGTTACGACAGCGGCATCGCAAATGAGGACCTTGTCAAGGAAGTGGAGCGCCGCCTGCGCCTGGTCAACTCGGACGCCTTGTACGGTTCGGGATATCTGGAACAGTTCATTGAAGACAACCACTACTCGCCGTTTCCGCAAGTGCAAAACACCGAACGCCCCGACAAGGCGGTGGCCGCACTGTTGGAAGGTCGCGTGGTCATCCTGGTGGACGGTTCGCCATTCGCGCTGATTGTTCCAGCAGTATTT
Organism: uncultured Alicyclobacillaceae bacterium; assembly: GCA_964645595.1. Lineage (GTDB taxonomy): Bacteria > Bacillota > Bacilli > Alicyclobacillales > Alicyclobacillaceae > Alicyclobacillus_A. The sequence goes on from CAZYAH010000303.1 coordinate 1,005, forward strand.
TCACAGTTCTACCAGTCGGTGGAAGACTACGACACGCGCTTTCACATGGCCAGCATGATTCGCGGCATTCGTCTTGTCGCTTTATTGTTTTCGCTGGTCTTTCCATCTCTGTACGTGTCGTTGATTTCGTATAACCCGGAGATGATACCGACCAAATTTGCCGTCGCTGTCGCCGGCGGTCGAGCGGGCATTCCATTTCCATCGATCGTGGAAATCTTCGGACTCGAACTCATCATGGAGATTTTGCGCGAAGCTACGGTCCGATTGCCCGAGCAGATTGGCGGAGCTCTATCCATCGTCGGCGTCCTCGTCATTGGCGAGGCCGCTGTACAGGCTGGCTTTGTCAGCCCCATTGCGGTGGTGATTGTCGCCATGACCACCATCGGATCGTTTGCCACTCCTGCGTACAACGCGGCCATCGCCCTGCGCATGCTGCGGTTTCCGCTGATGCTCCTGGCGGGGATCTTTGGACTCTACGGCGTCATGGTGGGAATTATCCTCATCTGCAACCACCTGAATTCCTTGAAATCCTTCGGTGTCCCGTACTTGAGCCCCGTCGTTCCGGCCGATGCCTCCGGGCTGAAGGACACAGTGATCCGCGCGCCCGTCTGGGACATGAAAAAGCGGCCGAAGCAACTGCAAACCGACAACCAGGTGCGGGTGGGGGTCGGGCTGGAAAACTTGCAGGCCAACTCAAAGAGTCCGCTCGACCCAAAGGCACAGCAAGCAAAGCAACAGTCAAGCCAACAGTCACAACAACAGCCAAATCAACAGGCAAACGCACAATCACAGCAACAGTCAACGCAACAAGATTCGACGTCCGACCCGTCGCACACACAACAGTAGTTTTCCAGGTTTGACTCTTCAGCCGAGGTGATTGCGTGAACAAACCAAAGACCGTCACGAACATGCAGTTCGCCATGAATCTGGCAACCTCAATCTTTGGGGTGGGCATTTTGGCCGTTCCGAGGTTCACGGTAGATTACGCACAGACCGGGGCACCGATGGCGACATTGCTCGCGATCGTGTCCATGATGGCCTTCGGCTTGATTCTGGCATACCTCGGCAGCCAGTATCCGGACATGACCTTGTTTGAATACAGTGAGAAGATTCTCGGCAAGTGGCCAAGCGCTTTTTTTCTGGTTTTGGTGGTCATATACTTTGCCGAATTGGCGGCGCTTGCCGCCCGTGAATTTGGCGAGGTCGTGGTCACTTCGGTTCTGCAGCGGACACCGGTGGAGATCACAATTCTGGTCATGTTAACCCTGGCCGTAATTGCCGCTCGCAACGACGCAGCCATTTTTTCCCGAATCCTGACGTTTTACATGCCATTCGTGTACATCCCAGCGCTGGTTGTGGTCGCCTTGACGCTTCGCAGCGCAAGAGCGACACATATTCTTCCGCTTATCAACATTTTCCATGAAACGAGTCCTATGCACTTTCTTTACGCGGCCGTCATCGTTGCAGCCTTGTTTCAGAACTACTTTATTACCGGCCTGTTGACGCCGTTTATGTACCAGGTCAAGGACGCGTGGAAGGGCATTATCATTGGCATGGGAATCGCTGGTGGAGTTTACTTCACTCTGATTTTGTCGACCCTTTCCGTATTCGGAACCGAAGAGATGAAAAACCTCCTGTGGCCGACACTCGAACTCGCGAAAACCGCTGCGTTGCCGCTGTTTCTACTGGAGCGCATCGACCCTGTGTTCATCGCGGTCTGGGTGACGGCCGTCTTTACCGCCATCCTCGCGTCGTTTTACATGTCTGTTCAGGGGTTGGCTCACCTTCTGGGTTTTCAGGATCACAAAGTTCTCACCGTTCCCGCGATGCCGTGTGTATTCTTGATGGCGATGCAAGCCGCGAACGTGGTAGCACTGTACCGAACGATGCAAACGATTCTGGTCAGTGGTCTGGTGTTGACGACAGGGTATCCCTTGCTCCTTTTGCTCGGCCATTGGCTGCGGAGCGCAGCGAAGCCGAAGAATCAGAAGAAAAAGAAGGTCCAGTCGGCATGATAAAGCGCCTGAGCATTGCCTTGAGCATCGTCTTCGCAACGCTTTTTACAACCGGGTGTTGGGATCAGATGGAAATCGAGCAACGCGCAACCGTACTCGGTCTCGCCATCGACCCCATCGACGAGCAAAACAC
>CAZYAH010000304.1:0-3145 GCA_964645595.1 uncultured Alicyclobacillaceae bacterium
TTGATGCTCCACGATGCGGCGATGTCGAGGTAGTCGCGCTTGTCCAGCTTGCGGTCGGTAACGGGTGTGGCGCCCGCCAGCAACGGATTCCCGCTTTCCGTTTCCGCCGTTACCGAATTGATGTGGCGCCATGTCAGAGCAAGTTCGACATTCCAGGGCGTGGCCCACGTTGCGCGAGCCTTATGCCGCCATTTCGGCGTCGGAGCTTGCGTCGCAATGCCACAGGTGGGACCGTAAAAACCGGCGCAGTCGAATTTGCCCAAGCCCTTGATCGGCTCGAACTCCCACTTGTTGACCAAAGTTCCGATGAAATTGAGATTGAGGCTGCCGTAGGCGCCCAATCTGTGGAGGTAATTGGCCGCAAAGTCAAAACCCGTCGTCCGGTACCCCCCGAGGTTCTGGTTGATCGTTACAACCCTGCCATTGGGCTGCAACCACAAAGTGCCCAAGGCATCGCGCTGGACCAGATTGCAGAACAGACCGCTAAACACACAGTTGTTCAGGATGGTTTGGGCCGGCGCAGCACCGACGGCGTCGCCAACCTTGATGGTCCACCAGTCGATGGTGCCGGTCAAATTCCTGGTCGGCTGCAGCACCAGCCCCGCGGTGTAGCTATCGGCCGTTTCGGGTTTCAGGGCCGGATTGCCGCCTTGCAGAAACTGGTACTGGCCGGCCGGGCTGTCGAGGGCAATACTGCCGAATTGGGCCGCAGTCACTCCGGACCGCGCGCACTCAGCAGGCGTAGCAGCCGAACCACTCGCCACCGCCTCTGCCCCGCAGGGATCCGCCAGGCCTTGGAGATTATTCCCCTGCGGCTGGAACAGCTCGACGATGTTCGCCGCGCGCACCGCACGCTGGTAGGTGGTGCGGAACCGGTAGTTCTGCACCGGCGCCCACTCGGCCCCAACCCCGTACGTCTTGGTCTTGATCCCGGTGTCGAACCTGGAATGCCGGTAGCTGCCATTCACGCTCAGCAGATCGGCAAATTGGCGGCCCTGGATCAGCGGCACACGGACTTCGCCGAAATACTCATCCACCTTGATTTTGCCCGATTGCCCTATGGTGGGTCCTCCGCGACCACTAAGGTCGGCCGATGACAGCGCCAGGTCGGTTTCCAGGTTCAGCGCCTCCTTGCGACGCTCGAGGCCGAAGACGACACCGATGCCGTCCTTCGCAGTCGGCAACTTGAGCCCATAGTTGCCGAGATCGGCGGCAAGGGTCCCGCCCTGAATCTGCTGTTGCGTGTAACCCTTCTGTATGCCTGGCACTTGCAGGTAATTGAGCGCGCCTGGAGTGATATTTCCAAGGCTCCAGGGGTTGTACGGCACACAGTTTGGATCGGTGCCATCGACCACTGATCGGCAAGCGGGCGCGCCGGTGGTCGGATTCGTCACCACGTCTATGGAGCGCAGCATACGCGTCGCCGAAAAATAGTTCAGAACTGATTCCGAGTACAGGACCTTGCCGGTTTGCAGGAAAAGGTCGTATTTCCAGTGCTGGAATATATCGCCCTTCGCACCGAGCACCCAGCGGAAAGACGTATGACGGGTGTCATTCTGACGCCCACCGCCCTCGACGTTGCGCCTGCCGATAAAGATATCCTGGGTATCTCCGGGCGCCGCCAATCCAAAAAAGCTTCTCCAAGCGGGTGAAAGCAGCGGATTTTCCTCGCGCATGGTGAATGTTTTATCTCCGAAGAACATGCCGCCGGGGGCGATTTGCGCAACGGTGCGGTTGTCATGAAATCCGAATTCCGAATACGCGCGAACTTTCGGGGTTACATCCAGGTGAGCGAACGCGTTGAAGCCATATTGCTCCGAGGGACGGCGATAGTAGTTAAGCGGACCGAAGTTGTACTGGTCCAGGGCAGTACTGAAAGGGCGAATATTGCCGGCGGCATCGGTCGGCGTGCGCGAGTCAAAGGTATCCGCGCGGGTGAACCGGCCAGGAAAGGCAGTTGACGAACCGCCGCACGTAAACACATCGCCCGGATTGGTCGCGCAAGAACTGAAATCGCGGCTCGCCTGCAAAACCGGGTCCTCCTTCTTGTAGTTGAAGAACACCGTTGCATTGCCTTTATTGTCGGCGAAGTTTTTCCCGAGTAACAGGCTGGCGTTTCTGACTTTGCCGTCGCCGTTGAAGGCGTTGCCGATGTCACCCGGCAGAGCGAACTGAGCTGGGTTGGTTGCGGCCCGCCCTCTGATGACGTCCGCGATCCCGTTCGGGTTTTGTTGCTCGTGGTTGTAATAGCTGCGGTTGAAGTCGAGCTGGAGGCCCTCGAAGTTGTCTCGCATGATGAAGTTCACCACACCCGAGATCGCGTCCGACCCGTAGACCGCCGACGCGCCGCCGGTCAGCAGTTCCACCCGCGAAATGAGCGGCGCCGGAATCTGATTCAGGTCAGCGGCGTAGGCCGTAGCACCATTTTGCGGACTTCCGGCGGGCAAACGACGGCCATTGAAAAGCACGAGGTTGCGATTCACACCCAGACCTCGCAAGTTCACGTTGGCCGTTCCGGATGCGCCGTTGGAAACGTTGCTGCCCTGGGTGGCGAAGACCTGCGGCAAATTGTTCAGCATGTCTTCGGTCTTGCTCAGGCCGTCCATCTTGATGTCCTGCGCATTGAGCACGGTAACCGGGCTGACGCCCTCGGTGCTCAACTGCGGCAACCGCGTGCCCGTGATTTCAATCCTCTGTGTCGGCGCCTGCTGCGCGTAGGCGAACTGCGCCGCCAGCAGCGAGAGCGCGATTTCGATGGCGATAACGGCTGGCTTCTTCGCAAACCCCCTCGCGGGCTGTCTATTTTTGCTCACAATGTATCCCCCCCAAATGGTTCAGTTAGCGAACTCATTATGTATCCGTATTACAGCCCGAAAAACCCCAAGATCGCTTGCTGCAACCGTCGGGAAGGGTCCATGTTGCAAATTCGCCACACTGAGGTACGAGCGAATTCCGCACTGCACCGCAACATGATGGTCGCCTTAGCCGAACTTCGCGGTTTTACGCGAACGCGCGATCACGGAAGAGCGCGATCCTGCACATCCACGTACTTCCACCATTCCCGCAACACCGGGTGATGGCGGTAACCGTTAATCCAGGGATGCATCAGCGCCGTGGTGATGCGGTGCGCAATGGGCCGCAGCGG
>CAZYAH010000305.1:0-3139 GCA_964645595.1 uncultured Alicyclobacillaceae bacterium
GGGTACATCGGTGCTATCACTGCAGAGCAACTGGATGACAAGCATAAACAGGAAGGCTACCAAGCGACCGATGACATTGGACAGCAAGGTCTGGAACAAGCGTTAGAGCCGCAACTTCGTGGGAAACCGGGCGGGAAGATCTGGATCACGGACGACAAGGGAGTGCCTCAGGCCGTTCTGGCAGAGCGCCAACCAACACCAGGCAACACAGTGACCTTGACGATAAATGCCACGTTGCAAAAGGCGCTGGATCAAGCGTTAGGCAATCAAGTAGGCTCGGCGGTTGTCCTTGACCCGACATCGGGGGCGGTTTTGGCGATGGTGAGCCATCCGACGTTCGATCCGAATCAACTCATGCAAGGCTTGACCTCAAGTGAGTGGAAACACCTGCTGAGCAGCAAGAACTCCCCACTCATTAACAGGGCCTTGTCCGCCGTACCGCCAGGTTCCACGTTGAAGCCATTAGTAGCCGCACTCGCTTTGAGCCATCACGTGATCCAACCGAGCACCACTTTCCAAGGGACGGATCATCTGCAATGGCAGAAAGACTCATCCTGGGGGAGCTACTATGTCACACGCGTTCCACATCCGAGCGGGACGGTGGACCTCAAACACGCCCTGGTCTGGTCGGATAACATCTATTTTGCCCAGGTCGGTCTAGCCTTAGGGGAAGCCCGATTTACAAATGGCCTAGAGCGGTTCGGCTTCGGTAAGACGTTCCCGTTTCCTTTGACAGTGGGCAAATCACAGGTCAGCGATGACGGGACAATTCACAGCGAAATTCAACTAGCGGACAGTGCATACGGTCAGGGACAGGTTCTGATCAGCCCGTTGCAGTTAGCGAGCATGTATACGGCCTTCTGGAACAAAGGGGACGTTCTGCAGCCGTACCTGATAAAACAAGTCTCCGGCGCACAGGCGGTTGAAGGCCAGGCAGAGAAGAGAACTGTCTTTGCGAACCAGGTGATTTCGTCGGATGCCGTTGCGCAAATGCAACAAGATATGCGGCAAGTGGTCGCAGATCCGACGGGGACTGGCCACGAGGTCTCCGACTTAACCCGCTGGACGGTGTCGGGCAAGACCGGTACTGCAGAGACGGCTGTTGGCGAATGGGGTTGGTTCTCAGCCGTAGCCACGCCACACGGCCAGACACAGCCTAAGTATCTAATTACGATGGCTTTGGCGAATACCCAGTCTGAAGGCGGTAGTCACGCGGCAGTCCGCTGCGTTAAGTCGTTTCTTGAGCATGTTCAACCGTAGGAGGCAGCCCGGTCTACATTAGACCGCCGATACTCCAGCATCGGCGGTCACCGTTTCAACGTATCCTCCTACGCCAAACCCCTCCGCACCATCTCCTGCACCACAAACGACGCCACGTCAGGCGCCACCGTGCCGGGGCCAAAGCCCGCGTCGTAGCCAAGCTCCAGCGCCAGTTCGTGGGTGATGCGCGGCCCGCCGGCAACGAGCACGAGTTTCTGGCGCAGCCCTTCCGCCTCGAGCAGGTCCACAAGGGCACTCAGATTCTTGACGTGCACGTCCTTCTGCGTGACGACCTGGGACACGAGCAATGCGTCCGCGTTCAGTTCAATCGCCTTGCGGACGAGCTCCTCGTTTTCCACCTGGCTGCCGAGGTTGTACGCGTTGATCTCGGGATAGCGCTCGAGCCCGTACTCGCCGTTGTACCCTTTCATGTTCATGATGGCGTCAATGCCCACCGTGTGCGCGTCCGTCCCGGTGCAGGCGCCGAGAATCGTGATTTTCCGGCCAATCTTCTCCCGAATGAAGGCGTTGATCTCGTAAAAATCCATGCGCTCGGTGTCCACTTTCGGAACCTGGATGTGCGCGTAGTCCACCGTGTGCTGGCAGCGCCCGTACATGATAATAAAGGTGAAGTTCTCGCCGATGTCCTCGTGGTGGACCACGGTCGGGTCCGCCAACCCCATCTTGGCCCCGAGCTGGCGCGCGGCTTCCACCGCCTCTGGCCCATCCGGCACAGGCAGCGCAAAACTCAGCTGCACTTTCCCATCGTCCATCGTGTCTCCGTACGGCCGGACGCGGGTCAAGTCTACCTTTGCAATCTGCGTGCGATAGTCCACGCTCATGCCCTCACCCCGACTTTCGCTGGTTGCAGTCCAAGTCTCTCGCGAAGCTGTTCCTCAAACGGGTTGAAGTAGTTGAGTTTGCGCAGGAGAACGCCGGAGAGCCCCTTGCCGCCCGTCATAGTGCGCTTGACGTCGGCAAACAGGCCGCGCGCCAGTGCTTCGAAAAAGCCCATCTCGACAATGTCCTCGAGAAGCTGGACTGCCTCCCGCAACACCGTCTGCGCGCGCTGGACAATGATTCCGTCCCGCTTGAACTCGATTTCGTCGCCGAGGTGGCGCGCGTTGTTGAAGATGTACTTGGCGCTTTCAATGGCAAGGTGCCTATCGTAAATGAACGGTGTATGAATCTGCTCGGTCATCATGCCGAGCAACTGAATGCCCTGGTGGGTCATCACGCCGACGAGGTTGAACATCGCATCCTGCACGTGCCCGCGGAAGATGTTGCCGGTCATGTGCTTGGTCGGCGGCATGTACTTGAGCGGCGCGTTCGGGAAGATCTCCCGCGCCATTTGCGCCTGCGCCAGCTCGTAGAGAAAGCCGTCCTCAAGCATCGGATTCATCTCGAACGCGTGGCCGAGGCCCATCTGCTCTTCCCTTAGCCCCGACCGGATCGCGAACTGCTCGTTGATAAACTGCGACGCGAGCACCGTGTGGGCCGCCGCCACGGCGTCCGCGGTAGTCAGATAGTTGTCCTCCCCGGTGTTGATGATGACCCCCGCAAAGGCGTTGATCATCCTGGAAAACGCCTGGTCCACCAGCGTCCGCTGCGGGTTGATGTCGCGGAACAAGATGCCGTACAGAGCGTCGTTCAACATGACGTCAAGCCGCTCCAGCGCGCCCATGGCGGCAATCTCCGGCATGCACAGGCCCGAGCAGTAGTTGCACAGCCGGATGTAGCGGCCAATTTCCTCGCCCACTTCGTCGAGCGCCTCGCGCATGATGCGGAAGTTCTCCTGCGTCGCAAACGTCCCGCCGAACCCCTCCGTGGTCGGTCCGTACGGCACGTAGTCGAGCAGGCTCTGGCCGGTGCTGCGGAT
>CAZYAH010000306.1:0-3109 GCA_964645595.1 uncultured Alicyclobacillaceae bacterium
CCAGCACCCCAGCAGACGCCTGGCCGGCTGATCCGCCTAACACAAACGGCACCTCGTGCAACCGCCGTTTGGCATTCGATACGCGCAGCCACAAGTCGCTTGCCAGCACGCCTTCCACGGTCCGCACGACGTCGTCCACGTGCTCCTCCGCCAGTCCGGCTTCCCGGCTCGCCACGCGGGCGAAGGTAACGAGCCGCTCCCGGGCGAGACCCTTGCCGAACGCCTCGATACAGCGGTGGACTGCCGTCCCGAAGGCCATCCCTAGCCCGCCGCCGTGGCGCTCCAGTTGCACGCCGCCCGCCTTCGTCTCCGTGGTGACGCTGGTGCGCACCCAGGACGGCTGCTGCATTTGGTGGAGACGAGACTCCTGCTCCGCCCGAAATGCCGCCAAGTCCACCGTTCCGGCAAATGGCTCTCGCTCGGGCGGCTCCACCGCCACGTCGGGCAGCTCCGGCGCATTCGCAAGCGCACCCGCGAGCGGACTCCACGGGTCCTTGTCCCCCCTGTCTTCCCACTGGCTGACGATGAGCATCTGCCGCGCCCGGGTCGTGGCGACGTACAACAGTCGATCCCGCTCCGCCTTCAAGAACAAAGCCTCCTTGGCGGCCAATGCGTCCCAGTTGACCGGCTGCGCCACGGGAATTCGGTTGGAGCGGCCGGATTTCGATGGGACGACCTTCTCAATCTTGAAGTACCCTGTTGCCGTCTCCCCTGACCGATCCACGTGCGTGTCCGCCGCGTGCTCCGAGTAACCGCACGGCGAGGCCAGGAACACAATCGGCGCTTCGAGCCCCTTCGCCTTGTGCAGGTTCATAATACGCACAGAATCGGATCGACCCGGATACAGGTTGGACGCCGGATAGGACTCATGCGCCGCGAGCTCCGCGATGGCGTCCGCCAGCTTCCGCCAACTCGTGGCCTCTATGCCCTGTGAAGCGAGTTGCTGCAACAGCGTGGCAACCGCTCCGGCGCGCGTCATGCCGCCAGGCTGTTGCGCAGTAAACGCGAGGTAGCCGCTCTCGGAAAGAATGCGCGACAGTGCGGCCAATGCAGGGCAAGACCGGGTCCAGTCCATGTACGTCCGCAGCACTTCGAGCGCGCGCTGGACCGGCCGCGCCACCTCCGACACCTCGTCCCCGCTCGGGATGTGGTAGAGCGAAAACGAATGGCCCTCCCGCTTGTAGTGGTAGAGACTGTTGTCGCTGACGCCAAAGAAGATGCCGCGGAGCGTGGCGACGAGCGCCACATTGTCGGTCGGGTCCGCCAGACACCGGGTGAGGGCCGCCAGATCCGACAATTCCCGGTATGGCTGTTGGCTGTCCACCACCTCAAATGGGATGGCGAACGCCTCCAGGTATTCCCCGTAGACGTGCATCGACTCCTTGCGGTGGGTGAGAATCATGAAGTCGCCCGGGTTTGCCGACCGGCTCCCGACAACGCGGCCAGCGGGATCGTAGTCAAAAATCTGCACATTTCCGTCACAGGCCCAGCGAATCCAGCGGGCAATCCGCTCCGCGTCGGCGGACGTGACCGCCTCCTTGTTGGAGAGGGACTTCGGATGGCAGAGCTTGTACACGCCAAAGAAGGCTTTGGGATTTTCCCGCTGAGTGTCGAGTGAGACAAAGCGAGCCTGCTCAGGAGTCTCCTCCGCCGGGAACACGGATTGGAAGTAGCTGTTGACGAAGTCGCCGATGGCGTGCACGGATCTGAAATTGGCGGAGAGCTGCAACACCTCGCCGCACTGCTCAATTCGCCGCTTCACGAAGTTGTACGTCGCAATGTCCGCGCGGCGGAAGCGGTAGATGGACTGCTTTGGATCTCCCACAATGAAGAGCGATCCCGGCGCAGGCACGGCCTTTCGCCAGTCGTCCTCGTCCACGTTCTCCCCGGTCAACAGGAACATGACTTCTGCTTGGATGGGATCCGTATCCTGGAACTCGTCCACAAACAGCCGTGGAAATCGGCTCCGGAAATACCGGCGCACTTCGGAACTGGACCGCAACAGGTCTGCCGCTTTCATGAGGAGATCCTGGAAGTTGAGCAGACCCGCCTCCTGACGGCGCCGGGCGCAGTAGTCCACAGCGGGTAGCACAAACTCAATGGCGAGCGGGTGCTTGTACTCCCGCCACTCCTGTAGAAACGGCGCCATGATGGCCTGCTGCCAGTTCTTGAACCGCTCGCCGAGCTCCTTGGCCTTTTTGCCGTCGGTCCAGCGGTTTTGAGTCACCGACAACTGCTTTTCAAACGTTGTCTCGAGCAGGTTCGCCAGGTCTACGATGTTTGTGAAGTCTCGGAACTGGCGCTGACTCTGCACGAGGCGAACGGCTTCCTGGAGCTTGTCCCAGCCCCTTTCAGGTTCGCCCGTCGGCAGGTACTTTGCAGCTTCGTCGACGAGCTCAAACAGTTGGTTGCGCACCAAAGTCGCGTCCGGTGGTGGCACGTCCGTGACGGCAATGTGGACATCCACGTACTCCGAGACCTTGTGGTAGACAGATCTTAGGTGTTCCACATCAATGCCGAGCGCCCGCAGTTCCTCCAACTTTGCGGTATCTCCCCGCTCCTGCAAATCCGCGATGTACTCATCCCAACAGGCATCGCGAAACTCCCGGTCCTCGTCTTCCTCGATTTCGCGGAAGTTCGGATCCACCTTCGCTTCCAGCGGCCGCTCGCGGAGGAGTCGTCCGCAAAACGAGTGAATCGTGCCCATGAAACACAGGTTCAAATCGCGGAGCCCGTGCTCGAGGCGTTCCTTTTCCTCCGGCGACGTTGCGTTTTTGAGCGCCTTTTCCAGTGCGAGCTGGAACCGGGACTTCAACTCAGACGCAGCCTTTCGCGTAAACGTGATGGCCGCAATCTGCCCAACTTCCGCCTTGCCGGTCCGAACCAACGCCACCATGCGGTCCACGAGACTGGTGGTCTTCCCCGAACCCGCGCCCGCCTCGACAAGAAATGTGGTGTCGAGATCTTTGACAATCCGCTCACGCGCCAGCTTGTCCTTAAGCAAAGCTCTCCACCTCCAGAAAGTCGGCCAGACGGGCCGCGTTGTCCGGGTTGTTCCGCTTCTCCTTGCTCTGCCGTGCCGCCTGTTTCGTGCAAATCGAGAGGAAGT